>DASWRQ010000292.1:0-23488 GCA_036403095.1 Kutzneria sp.
AGGCGCGGCGGGCTCAGCCGCGGCGCGGGGTGCTCGGCCTGCTGTTCGTGCTTCCCGCGTCGGTGCTGTTGGCCGTGGGCTGGGGCGGGCCGGTGCAGTCGCTGACCGTGCTGGGGCCGCTCCTGACCTTCGCGCTGCCCATCGTGGCCGTGATCGCGTTCTGGTGGCAGGACTGGCCCGGCTCGCTGCTCACCGGCGGCTGGTCCGGCCTGGGCGACACCGTGCTCGTCGCCGTCGGCGGTGTGGTCCTGACCGCGCTGGGCCAGGGTTTGGTCGAAGGCGTCGACCTGCAAGGGATGTTCGCCCCCGGGCCGGGACATCCGTCCGTGTCCGGGACCGTGCCGCTGGCCGTGGGCATCTTCGGTCTCATCCTCCAGCTCACCCTCGTCGGCGAGTGCTGGCCGCTGCGTTCGCTGAACCGCATCCCCTCCGGCTTCGCCGCCCTGGTGCTGTGCTGGGCGATCGGTTACATCGTCTACAGTGGACTCGTCAGCACCGGCATCGTCGCCGGCGAGTCGTACGCCAGCTGGTTCGCCGCACTCGGCATGTGGCAGATGGTCTGGTACGTCGCCCTGCGCGGCTGGCCCTTCGCCCGCATCCGCCAGCAGGCCACCCGGTTGCTCACTGCCCACCTCTGCGTCATCGCCTGCGCCTCGGTCACGTACCTGTTCGCCGTGTCCGTCCTCGGCTGGGAGACCGGCCGCATCGCCGAGGTCTCCGGCTCCGCGATCGGGGCCATCCTGGTCGTGGCCATGCTTTTCGAGGCCTGGCCGGCCATCCGCCTCGCCGAGGTGCCCGGCCGCAGCCTCGCCCTGGTGCTGGTGGCCGTGCTGACCTTCGTGCTCGCCACTTTCCTGCCTGTCGTCGCCGGCTGGCTCGGTGTGCCCGACCGGCAGGCCCTGAGCTGGTCCACCCACGCCACCCTGAACGCCTTGAGCCTGGCCGTGATCCTGCACGTCGCCGTCTGGCGGCGCTGGCTGGCCGACTAGGACAGCACGGTCCGCAGCCAGGCGGCGGTCATGGCCAGCGAGGCCGGGCTGTCGAACGCGGCGTCCTCGTGACCGGCGCCGCCCAGCAGCACGAAGCGACTGTCCACACCGGACCGACTGAGCGCGTCGTGCAGGGCCCGGCCCTCCGACGGCGGGATGATCCGGTCCCGATCCCCGTGCGCGATCAGGAACGGCGGCGCCTGGGGCGAAACGTGCAGGGGCAGGCTGAGATCGGCCGCCTCGGCCATGTCGCCGCCCAGAAATGCCTGCTCGAAGGCGAAAGGCAGCAGCCGGGCCTCGACGGCGCTGCGCGACGCCGACACGGCCAGGTCGACCTGCCCGAACCAGTGCACGACGGCCTGCACGGCACTGGACTGGTCAAGGTTGCCCACGCCCTCGAACCGTCCGGGAGTCAACGCCAGCAGCGAACCCAGGTAGGCCCCCGCCGACGCACCCCAGACGCCGATTTTCTCGGTGCGCAGCCCGACCTTCGAGCCGTTGGCCCGCAGCCACCGCACGGCGGCCTTCACGTCGTGCACCGGCCCCGGAAACGTGGTCTCGGGGGCCAGGCGATAGTTCACCGACACCACGTTGACGCCCAGCGCCGCCATGGGCGCCAACCGGTTCACGGCGTCGTCGGCCTTGTCGCCGTGCTGCCAGCCGCCGCCGTGGATGTAGAGGACGAGCGGGGCGTCGGCCTCGTCGGCGGGGTGCAGGTCGAGGGTGGGGGAGAGCTCAAGCATCGGCCGGTCCCCACAGCGGCTCGGGAATTTTCGGCGTGTACGGGCGATCCCAGTGGTTTCGGCTGCTCACCTCGTGCACGGGACGGCGGTTGGCGGCGACGCCCCAGCGGCCCAGCGGGTAGCCGAGCGCGAGCATGGCTATCATCTGCCATCCGTCGTCGGTCGGCACGCCCAGCAGCTTGTGCACCTGCTCGGCCTGGTACCGCAGCACGGTCGTGATGATCCCGCCGACGCCCTCGGCCCGGGCGGCGAGCAGGGCGCTCCAGATCGCCGGAAAGATGTTGGCCCCGCCGTGGTCGTCGATGGCGAACACGAACAGCAGCAAGGGAGTCTGCTCGAAGTGGTCGGTGAAGTACCGGCCGGAGCGCTGGATCCGCTCGAGGTTCTCCGCGTGCGCCACCGGATCGTGCACGGTCCGGGCCAGGGTGCCGGCGGAGATCTCGGCGTACTCCAGCACGCGGGCGGTCCGGTACAGCGCGGCGAGCTCGACCTTGACGGCGGCATCGTCCACGGCGATGAAGTGCCAGCGCTGGGCGTTGGCACCGCTGGGGGCGCGGATCGCGGCGTCCAGGATGCGGCCCTGCACCTCGACGGGAATCGGGTCCGGTCGCATGCGGCGCATCATGCGGGTGGTGTACAGCGCCTCGTGCACGTCCATGATCACTCCGGGTCGGCGGCGACGGCCGGCCACAGCACTTCCACCACGCGGTCGGCGAGGTCCTTGGTCGGCTCACCACGGTAGAACGCGGCGAAGTAGCTGCCGAAGCACATGATCGCGATGGTATGGAGGTCGATACCAGCGCGTACCGCCCCGCGCTCCTGGAGCTGCCCCAGCACGTCCTCCAGCATCGCCACCCGTGGCTCGACGGCGTGCGTGCGCAGCATGTCGAGCAGCTCGGGGGTGCGGATGGCCTCGCCGGCGAAATTGCCCATCAGCACCATGGCGTCCGGGTTGAAGTAGGCCGGGTCGAGCCGCCGGACCGCCTCGACCAGCGCGGCCCGGGCGTCGAGTCCGGACAGGTCGATCGTGTACATGTCGCGCTGCCGGCGGAAGCCGTAGTCGAGCGCGTCCACCACGAGATCGAACTTGGTGGCCCAGCGGCGGTACAGCGTTGGCCGGGTGACGCCGGCGTCGGCCGCGATGTCGCCGATGGTCATCCGCGAGTAGCCGTCCCGCACCAGCCGGTCCCGGGTGGCCAGGATGATGGCCTCGTCGATGGCCGCGTCCCGGGGCCGGCCGCCGGCGTTGCGCTCGCCGTCCTTCGCCGTGAGGTTGCTGTCGCCCTTCGCCATGGTCGCCACCCTACTGGATAAGTTACAGGCGCTGCTTGTAACTCATAGTTTGGTTAGGTTACAGTCAGATCTTGTAACGGAACCTCGACGGAGGCGGCGCGATGGTCAAGCACTGGTTCGATTTCATGTGCCCGTTCTGCTACGTCGCGCAGCACCGCAACGACATCCTGGCCGGGCACGGGATCGAGGTCGTGCACCTGCCGTACCAGATCCATCCCGAGATCCCGGAGAACGGCCTGGCCGCCGGCCCGCGGGTCGGACCCATGTACGAGCACCTGGAACGGGAGGCGGCCGCCGCCGGGATGGCCCTGCACTGGCCGGCGCGCCTCTCCAACACCAGGAGAGCGCTCTCCGCAGCCGAGTGGATCAGGCGCACCGCGCCCGGCAGGGCCGACAACTTCAACCGATGCCTGTTCCACGCCTATTTCGTCGACGGTCAGGACCTCGGCGACGCGGCGGTGATCGAGCGTCACGCCGCCGCCGTTGACATCGATGTCGACGCGCTTCGGGGAGCGCTCTCCGACGGCACCGCCAAGACCTGGCTGGCCGAGGCCGAGCTGGCCGGCTCCGAGGCCGGCGTTCGGGCCACGCCCAGCTGGCTGATCGACGGGCAGCTGGTCTCCGGATTGCTGCCCGCCGCCGAATTCCACCGTCTCGCACAGAACCTGGGGACCACCTGATGGACATCGCACGCGCGCTCCGGCCCGGCGAAGGGGATTCCGTGGCCATTCCCGGCTTCGGGGCCACGTTCAAGCTGGAGAGCCGGGACAGCGGCACCGTCGCGATCGTCGAGCACCCGTTCGCCGTCGGCACCATCACCGCGCCGCACCGGCACAGCCGCGAGGACGAGCACTCCTTCGTGCTCGAGGGCGAGATCGGCTTCCGCTCCGACGACACCGAGGTCGTGCTCGGGCCGGGCGGCTTCATCACCAAGCCGCGGGGGCAGATGCACGCCATGTGGAACGCCACCGACAGGCCCGGCCGCATCCTGGAGGTCATCGCCCCCGGCGGCTTCGAGAGGTACTTCCGCGAACTCGGCGAGCTGCTCGTCTCGGTAACACCGCCGGCCGGGACCGCGTTGCACGAGACCCCCGAGTTCGCCGACCTCGCCGCCCGCTACGGCCTCACCTACGGCAATCCCGAGTGGCTGGACGACATCGTGGCCCGCTACGGCCTGACCCAACCACTGAAGCCCGCCGACACTGAAGCCCGCCGGCAGCTGGACCCTGCCGGCAGCTGGAGCCTTGCCGGACTGAGCCCCGCCGGGCACTGAGCCCCGCCGGGCACTGGGTCCCGCCGGCACTGGGTTCCACTGGGCGCTGAGTCCGACCGGGCGCTGAACCGCACCTGGCACTGAGCCCCACCAGGCACTGAGCCCCGTCGGCGCTGAGCACGGCCGGCACTTGGTCCCGCCGGGCGCTGGGTCCTACTGGGCGCTGAGACCGGGCACTGGGTCCCGTCGGCGCTGAGCCACGTCGGGCGCTGAACCCCAGGGGGCACTGAGTCCCGCCGGCGCTCAGCCCACCGGCACTGAATCCTGGCGGAACTGAGTCCGCCGGCAGCCAAGTCCTGCCGGCACGGAATCCTGGCGGCACCCGGCACTGAGCCCACCGGCAGTGGTCACGCCGGCTTGGTGACGACGACCATCCGCCCGAAGTCCGTGGCGGCGATGCGGTCCAGGGCGAAGCCGACGGCCACGGCCTCCTCGGCCAGCTCCTCCGCGCTCGGCCCGAACCGCGCCTGCTGGCCGTGTGCGATCAGCCGGCGGACCGTCCACGACGGCCGGTCCTGCTCGGACGGCACGGCCTCCAGCTCCTGGATGAACAGCTTCCCGCCGGGCCTGAGCGCGCGCAGGATCATCGCGAGCGTGGCCGGCCGGGTCGCCGCCGGGAAGAACGGCTGGGCCCAGAAGGCCCCGACGAACTCGTCCCGCTCCGGCACGTCACGGGCGTCCATCTGACGGATCTCGACCCGGTCGGCCACGCCGAACGCCTCGGCCCGGCGCATCGCCTCGGCGGCCACGACCGGCACCAGCTCGACCGCCACGCCCCGCATCTCCGGGATGGTGGTGGCCAACGTGAGCGTGGCGCAGGCGACGCCGCAGCCCACGTCCAGCCAGCGGCCGGCACGGATCTGCGCGGCCAGGTCAGGCAACTGGGCCAGCAGCCGCCCGTACACCGCCCGGGTCACGTCGGTGACGTGGCCGCCGACGGCGTTGGCCACCACCAGCGCGTCGGCCTCGGTCAGGGCCAGCGGCGCCGGGTCCTCGACCAAGGCGCGGACCTGGCGGACCTCGAGCTCGATCTGCGCCAGCGTGTCGCCGATCGGGATCCAGGCGTCGTCGGCCGCGACCGCCGCGTACGGCGCCGTGAGACGGACCTTGCCGTCCTCCTGCTCGACGATGCCGTTCGCCTGCAACGCTGCCAGCACGTCCTGAACACGCTCGGCCGGCAACCCGGCGAAGTCGGCCAACTCGTCGGCCATGCGGGGCTCGCGCAGGAACGCCGTCCAGCCCTTCTTATGCACGGCCGTCAGCAGGGCCAGCAGCTGCGCCTCGGCGCGCATGCTCTCCAGCCGCTGCCGGGCCTGCATGGCCAGTGCCACCGATTCCTGGTTCACCGCATGCCTTCCGCCCGTGGACCGTTCGTCCACAATGTACAAACTGAAGCATTCTTCAGGTTGCTTCAGGAACCGTTCAGCCTCCACTCGGCATGATCGCGCCAGCACCTCGCAGAAGGGAAGCGCGATGAGGAAACGATCCCTCGGTTTTGCCTCGTTGGTCGGCGGCTCCGCCCTGATGGTGGCCGCCGCGACCCCGGCGGCGGCCATCGTCGGCGGCACGGACGCCACCCAGCCCTACAGCTTCATGGCCTCCATGCAGTCGCTGGCCGGCGACCAGCAGTGCGGTGCGACGCTGATCGCCGCACAGTGGCTGGTCACGGCCGGGCACTGCGTGGCCGATCCGGAGACGCTCGAGGTGGCGGATCCGGCCCGGTCGCAGTTCCGGATCGGCTCGGTCGACCGCACCCGGGGCGGCGAGCTGGCCAAGGCCGACAAGTTCATCCGGCACGAGGGCTGGGACGACCAGCTGCACAACGACATCGCGCTGGTGCACCTGACGAAACCGGTGCACGCCCGGCCCATCGCGATCGGCGCGGCCCCGCCGACCGGGGCCAAGGTGCGGGAACTGGGCTGGGGCACCACCTGCCTGCACCACGGTTGCGAGGACCCGGTGATGCTCCAGCAGCTCGACACCACCATCGCCGATCCGTCCGGCTGCACCGTGCCGGACTTCAACGCCGCGCGGCAGCTGTGCATGGACAACAAGGGCGGCACCGTCAACGCCTGCATGGGCGACTCCGGCGGCCCGGCCGTGGTCCAGGCCTACGGTCGGTGGCTGCTGGTCGGCGCGACCAGCCACGGGCAGAGCGACCCCTGCCCGGCCCAGCCCGGCATCTACACCGACGTGCCGTTCTACGCCGACTGGATCGCCGCCAACACCGCGTAGGTGGCGACGCGCCTGCGCGCGCCGCCACCTAGCGTTGTTCCGGCTAGGTCACGGGTAGTTCGTGACCGTGGAGGGGACGGTGGCCGTGCCGACGGTCGGCGGCCCGACGTCGTTGATCACATGGTTGAACTCGCCGTCGCCGGCCAGCGACACCACGGTCAGGTCGTGCATGCGGACGCCGGCCGTGGTCGGCACCTCGAAGCCGTGATCCTGCCGGATGGACGTGTCGGAGGTGTAATTGCAGTAGCTGCCCAGACCCCAGGCCTCGTGGCCGGTCACCGAGTTCTCCACCTTGTACGCGGCGAAGCCCAGCGTGGCCCCGTTCTGCACGGCGGCCTGGTTCGGGGCGTCGTAGGCCTTCTCGTTCTGGAAGAAGATGGTCCGGCCGCCGTTGCCGAACCAGTCCACGTCGTACTTCTTGAAGTGCTCGCTGAACAGCCCGGTGGCCAGCACGTTGTTGCCGCGCACCACCAGGCCGTAGTCGGCGGGGTTGTCGTTCCAGCCGACGCCGTCGCCGTGGTCGGCTCGCCACAGCCAGGTGTGGTCGATGACAACGTCGTTGCTGTCGACCTCCATCGCGGTCCCCGCGGCGGCCCGGCCGGCGCCGCCGATGCGCACGTAGACGTCCTGGACGACGGTCGGATCGGCGGCGTGGCTCGCGGTGGCGCCGGGGGAGCCGAGCTGGATCATCTGCGGCGACGACACCGGCCCGGCGTCGAGCAGCAGACCGGCGACATGGACGCCGTCGACGTCGGCCACCTTGAGCGGGACCACGCCGTTGTCCGGGACCACGGTGGCCTCGCCCAGGCCGAGCACGACGGTGTCGGGCCGGGTGACGTTGATCGTCTGGTCGACGTGGTAGATGCCCGGCGTGAACAGCAGGTTCAGGCCCTGGGCCAGCGCGGCGTTGATCGTCGCGGCGGTCGCGCCGGCCTTGACCACGTAGAACCGGCTCAGCGGCAGCGAGGTGCCGGGGGTGTGGCCATTCGCCCAGGACACGCCGCGCACGTTCGTCCGCTTCGACGGCACGAACACCGAGTAGCCGCCGCTGCCGTCCAGGTAGAGGTACGGCTTCTCCACCGACAATGGTGTGGTGTCGAGCGTGGTGTAGGTCGGGTTCGGGAAGCCCTGGGCCGGCGCGCCCTGCACGCCGGAGAAGACCTGGTTCCACACGCCGTTGCTCCAGCCGCCGATCGCGCTGTCCCGCGTGTAGAACTGCTGCTGCGCGTAGTTGCCGACCTGGCCCGAGATTCGGCTGTCGGCGATGTAGCCGCCGCTGGCCCAGCCGTAGCTGGCCGAGTCCAGGTTCAGCCCGCCGTGCACGTCCATCCGCCGGAACGGGGCCGCCTGCGCCACCGCCCACCGGTCGGTGCCGCTGACCGGGTTCAGCGCGATGTTTTCCGCGGAACGCCAAAAGTTCAGGGTCGCGTTGCCCGCGGCCCAGCCGGCGTCCACGGTGATGTCGCCGTTGATCGTGACGTCGTCGGGATCCTGGCCGAGGCCGGAGATCGAGGTGTAGAAGCCGATCTGGGCGTTGAGCCCGCTGTAGGTGCCGGGCTTGAGCAGGATCTGGTAGCGGCCGGTGCCGAACTGGGCCTTTTCCTGCTGCTGGAAGATCGCGTCGAGCTGGCCCTGCAGGTTGGGCGTCGACGGGTCGAAGACCAGCACGTTCGGGCCGAGGTCGCCGCCGCCCTGCACCGGGGGCGTGGAGCCGCCGCTGGTGTGCACCTGGAGTTCCCAGAGCGAGTAGCCGTAGCCCGTGCCGCGTTGGGTGCCGGTCAGCCGGATGTACCGGGCGTTCCCGGCCACCGCCAGGGTTTCCGTCCCGCCCGCGCCGCTTGTCGTGGAGTAGGCGGTCGTCCAGTTCACGCCGTCAGTGGAGAGCGCTATCCCGTACGCCTTCCCGTACGCCGTTTCCCATTGCAGGACCACCTGGCACACGCTCGTCGTCGCGCCCAGATCGACCTGCAACCACTGCGGGTCCTGCGCCGCGCTCGACCACCGGGTATTCGCGTCCCCGTCCACCGCCGCCGAGGCCGGCGTACCGCCGTTCTCCTGACTGGACGCCGTCGCCGGCTTGCCCTTCGCGGCATTGTCCGTGCCGCAGGCCGCGCCGCCGCCGCCCGTGTCGCCGTACACCTGGAACTCGAACACCGAGTAGCCGTAGCCCGTCGCCCGCTGGGTGCCGGTCAGCCGGATGTACCGGGCGTTCCCGGCCACCGCCAGGGTTTCCGTCCCGCCCGCGCCGTTCGTCGTGGAGTAGACCGTAGTCCAGTTCGCACCATCGGCGGACAGCGCGATCTGATACGCCTTCGCATACGCCGCTTCCCACTTCACTACCACTTGGCCGACCGCACTCACCGCCCCCAGGTCCACCTGCAACCACTGCGGATCCTGCGCCGCGCTCGACCACCTCGTGTTCGGGTCGCCGTCCACCGCCGCCGCCGGCGGTGTTCCCCCGTTCTCCTGGCTGGATGCCGTCGCCGGCTTGCCTTGCGACAACAGACTCTGCGCCGCTCTCGCCGGCCCCGCCGCTATCGCGAGCGTCAGGCCGACCGACAACGACAACAACAGTGCGGCGACTCGGCCGCGCGGTCCCGACCGCGCTGACACAGGCATGGGGCGCTCCTGAGGTTGGGGAACAGTGAATTCGCCGGAGCGCCCGGCGGACTCCGGGCACGGACGGACCTGGCCCGGGCGGCGCCGTCGTCGTGCGGCGCGACGCGGTCCGGGTCATCCCACCGTGCTCGGAGAGCGCTCTCCCAAAGCATGTTCCATGGGCGTTACGGCCGTGTCAATGGGCCCGCGCGCGGCCCATGAAGGCCATATTCCGGACTAACCCGACGAATCCGGAGAGCGCTCTCCCGACGGGTGAACGCCCGTGGGTAGAGCGTCAGGCGCGGGTAGGAACGGCCGCGGGGTTCGGCGGCAGTGGCGATCGGTCGGCGGACCCGACGGCTTGGCAGCGCCGGCCGGGAGAGCGCTCTCCGAAGTCCGTTCCACAGCTTGGAACGGGACTGCTCCGAATGGGTCCCGCGGCCACGCGCTCGGTGGTGTTCCTTCGCCTCCGTTTGATCACGATCCAGGTACGGTGGGCACCCACGGCGGCGGTCCGACGGCGGCGGGTGACATCCTCGTCGGTGCGGCCGACGCGGCGATGACCAGGAAGAAGGAAGGCTCGTTAGGTGGTTCCACAGGACCTCAGGCACACCCGTGAGCGCGAGCGGGCGCAGGTGACGACACCGAACACGGTGCGCACCGGCCACACCCGCCGGCAGCTCGGCGAGAGGGTGTTCGCCCCACTGCCCGTTCTCGGCGCGCGGGTCGCCGTCGGTCGGATGCTGGGCGAGGTGGAGTCCACCGGGGGCATCTCCGACGGCCGCACGCCGGAACTGATCAACTCCGACGCCGACGACCTGAGCCGCTGGGCCGGGGCCGATCGGGCCGCGGCGCGCGGACAGCGGGCGGCGTCGGACTACACGGAATACACGGAGCAGGGCTGATGTCGATCTTCCAGAGGCTCTTCGGCTGGTTGGGGAGCCGCCAGGGGCGCGGTCGGTCCAGCACGGTAGGTTTGAGCGGTCCCGAAGGATCCACCAGCAGGAGGCGAGCTCAGGTGAGCACGAACGACGGGCCCGGTGTTCCGCCGGAGCAGTCCCCGGAGCGGACCACTGTCTTCCGGGCTGACTTCCTCACCGACGCCGAGGGCGTCGGGGCCCCTGTCCAGGAGCCGGCGGTCGCCGGCGTCGACGCACTGCCCGCCGGGTCCGCCCTGCTGGTGGTCAAGCGCGGCCCCAACGCCGGTTCGCGCTTCCTGCTCGACCAGGACACCACGAGCGCGGGTCGGCACCCCGACAGCGACATCTTCCTCGACGACGTCACGGTCTCCCGCCGGCACGCCGAGTTCCGGCGCGAGGGCGGCGAGTTCGTGGTGATCGACGTGGGCAGCCTCAACGGCACCTACGTCAACCGCGAGCCGGTCGACCAGGCCGTGCTGGCCAACGGCGACGAGGTGCAGATCGGCAAGTTCCGCCTGGTGTTCCTCACCTCCGCGGGATCCGGGGGCCAGGGGGGCCTGTGACGTCGGCCGGGCGGCCACAGCGCGACGGGTTGAGCATCGGGGCGGTGCTGGCGCAGCTGCGTCCCGAGTTCCCGGACGTGACCATCTCCAAGATCCGGTTCCTCGAGTCCGAGGGGCTGCTGCGCCCGGCGCGCACGCCGTCGGGCTACCGGCAGTTCACGCAGTCCGACGTGGACCGGCTCCGCTACGTGCTGGCCGCCCAGCGCGATCACTACCTGCCGCTCAAGGTGATCAAAGAGCAGCTCGACGCGGCATCCGACCCCGACCAGCCGGCTCGCGCCCTGGTCGGGGTCGGTCGCTTACCCACGCCAGAGGACTTCGCCGCCGGCCACGAGGTGCGAATGACCCGTGAGGAGCTGTTCGCCGAGACCGGCATCGACCAGCGCCTGCTGGCCGAACTGGAGAACTACGGCCTGGTCCGGTCGGGCGCGGCCGGCTTCTACGACTCCGACGCCATGCTGGTCGCCCGCATCGTGGTGGCCATGGGGGAGTTCGGCATCGAGCCCCGCCACCTGCGCACCTTCAAGGTGTCCGCGGACCGCGAGGTGGGGCTGCTGCACCAGATCGTCGGCCCGATGTACCGGCAGCGCGATCCCGACGCGCGGGAGCGGGCCGACGAGATCGTCCGCGAGCTGGCGTCGCTCTCGGTTGCGCTCCATACACTTCTGGTCAAGACGGGCCTGCGCGGCGTCGCCGGCGGGTGATCTTGGCTACGTGCCCGCCGCAAGCGTCGTGCCCGCATGGCGGGTAGCGTTGAGGGAGTCCGTGGGGGATCCTCGTACGTGCGGGGACGCCGAGGTTCAGCCCGCTGAGGGAGGCGATACCCGATGAGCGAGATGCGCGTCGTCGGAGTCCGGGTCGAGCTGCCCGCGAACAGCCCGATCCTGTTGCTGCGCGAGACCGATGGGGACCGCTACCTGCCGATCTGGATCGGGAACGCGGAAGCGACCGCCATCGCCATCGAGCAGCAGGGCGTGCGGCCGGCCCGGCCGCTGACCCATGACCTGCTCAAAGAGGTGATCGCCGCCCTCGGCCGGGAGCTGACCCAGGTCCGCATCACCGACCTGCAGGAAGGCACGTACTTCGCCGAGCTGGTGTTCGACGGCGGAATCAAGGTGTCCGCCCGCCCCAGCGACTCGGTCGCCCTCGCGCTGCGCGCGGGTGTGCCCATCCACGCCGAGGAATCCGTGCTGGCCGAGGCCGGCCTCGTCATCCCCGACGAGCAGGAGGACGAGGTCGAGAAGTTCCGCGAGTTCCTGGACTCCGTGTCCCCCGAGGACTTCCGCGGAGCGGAACAGTAGGTCTGAGCTTTGTTGGCACGTGAGTGGCTCATTTCGCTCCAGAGGCGAAATGAGCCACTCACGTGCGCTCGGGGTTTGGTGTGGATGCGAAGTGAGCCACTCAGGTGGGGCCGTAACGGCACCTGAGCCACTCACGTGAAGTTCTCCGTGCATCGCGACGCGGCCGTTCGGACAACACCGACTTTCGTAGGCGGCGGGGTCACGGGCCAGCCTCTAGGGTGTCGGAGATGCTCTCCAGTCGGGTCTTCGCGATCGCCGCGTCCGCCGCCGTGCTGTGCCTGTCCGGCATCGTCTCGGCCAGCGCCGCGCCCTCCGTCAACACCCTCGACGTGCCGGCCAAGCCCAAGGCCGCGCCGTCCGCCAAGGCCGCCGACAATCCGGCCTGCGTCTACACCAAGGCCGTGCCGGCCGACAGATTCAAGGGCCTGCCGACCTTCGACCCGGCCAAGGCGGCCCAGCCGTACACCGCCCGGCTGGTGACCGACCAGGGCCTGATCTCCTTCCAGGCGCTGACCGACAAGGCGCCGTGCACGACCAACTCCTTCCGGTTCCTGGCCGAGCGCCACTACTACGATCTGACGCACTGTCACCGGCTGGTGACCCAGCGCATCTTCGTGCTCCAGTGCGGCGACCCGACCGGCACCGGCAGCGGCGGCCCGGGCTACTCGTTCCCGGACGAGAACCTGACCGGCGCCACCTACCCGGCCGGCACGGTGGCGATGGCCAACGCCGGCCCGAGCACCAACGGCTCCCAGTTCTTCTTCTGCACCGAGGACACCAAGCTCTCGCCGAACTACACCCCGTTCGGGCGGGTCACCGGCGGCCAGGACGTGCTGCGCAAGATCGCGGCCGGCGGCGAGGACGACCAGAACAACACCGGCGACGGCTTCCCCACGCTGCCGGTCGACATCCTGCATGTGCAGATCGCCGGTCGATAGCCGGATCGGGGCCGTCAGACACCCACTGTCAACGCTGTCATCAGTTCGGTGACAGGCAGTCGTCACCGTGACGACCGACTCCACATGACGGTTTCGCCGCCCCGCGCGTCGCGTTGACCCGTCCCATGGCCGGACTTACCGTCAGAGGTGAGTCGGTCGCGACGGTGTGGACCCCCATCGTTGCGACCTTGTGACCGACGGTTCCCCGGACGGAGGACCGTCGGTTCCGGTCGCCGGTCGTCAGGCCGGTCGAGGGGAGGCTGTCGTGGTCGAGGGTGCGCCCGCCAGGTCCGGCGCCGGTGAACAGGGTGCCCTGTTCCCGGACGCGTCGGCGCCCGACGAGCTCGTCGGCTACCGGGGGCCCGCCGCCTGCCAGATCGCCGGCATCACCTACCGGCAGCTGGACTACTGGGCCCGCACCGAGCTGGTCGCGCCGTCGATCCGCAGCGCGCACGGGTCCGGCAGCCAGCGGCTGTACTCGTTCAAGGACCTGCTGGTGCTCAAGGTGGTCAAACGCCTGCTGGACACCGGCGTCTCGCTGCACAACATCAGGGTCGCGGTCGACCACCTGCGCCGCCGCGGCGTCGCCGACCTGGCCAAGATAACCCTGTTCAGCGACGGCACCACGGTCTACGAGTGCACGTCGCCGGAGGAGGTCGTCGACCTGCTGCAGGGCGGCCAGGGCGTGTTCGGCATCGCGGTCAGCGGGGCGATGCGGGAGATCAGCGGCACCATCCACGAGTTCCAGGCCGAGCGGGCCGACGGACTGGTGCTGGAGCCGCAGGAGGACAACGAGCTGGCCAACCGCCGGCGGGCCCGCCGGACCGGTTGAGCCGGGCCGAGACGTGATCGAGATGACATGCCGCGGTCAACTCTGGGGCTGGTAACCCGGCCGGGGTAAACTCGCGCGTGTAGTCGCACATCCCGTGCGGGAGAGTCCGGGCCGTCCAGGTCCGGGCGCCGAAGGAGCAAATCCTCCCCGGAACCTCTCAGGCACCAGGACCGCACGGGACAGACGCCTCTGGAAAGTGGGCGCGCCAGCGCCCCGCCGACGGTGCAAGCCCACGCGCGTGGGTGAAGCTCTCAGGTGCCCGTCACGGGCGGGGACAGAGGGGGAGGGCAACGGCCCGCGCCCGCTTGCCCCCGGAGGCTCGACGCATGACGACTGACCGCATTCCTTTGGCCGCGCTCGAGCACGGCACGCCGTTCGCGGACCGCCACGTCGGTCCCCGGGCCGCCGAGCTGGGCAAGATCCTGGACGTGATCGGCGTCGGCTCGTTGGAGGAGCTGGCCCAGCGCGCGGTGCCGTCGGCCATCCGCATCAAGGAATCTGGGGCTGACTCCCTCGCCCTGAGCCTGCCGGCCCCGGCCACCGAGGTCGAGGCGCTGGCCGAGCTGCGCGCACTGGCCGACCGCAACCGGCCGATGATCCAGATGATCGGCCTCGGCTACTACGGCACGGTCACCCCGGGCGTCATCCTGCGCAACGTGCTGGAGAGCCCGGCCTGGTACACCGCCTACACGCCGTACCAGCCGGAGATCTCCCAGGGCCGGCTGGAGGCCCTGCTCAACTTCCAGACCATGGTCGGCGACCTGACCGGCCTGCCGGTGGCCAACGCCTCGATGCTGGACGAGTCGACCGCGGCCGCCGAGGCGATGACCCTGGTCCGCCGGGCCGGCAGGTCGAAGTCGAACAAGTTCGTGGTCGACGCGGACACGCTGCCGCAGACGATCGCCGTGATCGAGACCAGGGCCGAGCCGCTGGACATCGAGATCGTGGTGGCCGACCTGTCCCAGGGCATCGAGGGCCTCGGCCTCGGTGGCGACTTCTTCGGCGCGCTGCTGTCCTACCCGGGCGCCTCCGGTGCGATCCGCGACCACGAGTCGGTGATCGCCGAGATCCACGCGGCCGGCGCGTCCGCCGTCGTCGCGGCCGACCTGCTGGCCCTGACGCTGCTGCGTGCCCCCGGCGAGATCGGCGCGGACGTCGTGGTCGGCACGACGCAGCGGTTCGGCGTGCCGATGGGCTTCGGCGGCCCGCACGCCGGCTACATGGCCGTTCGCAAGGGCTTCGAGCGGCAGCTGCCGGGCCGCCTGGTCGGCGTGAGCGAGGACGCCGACGGCAACCGGGCCTACCGGCTGGCGCTGCAGACCCGTGAGCAGCACATCCGCCGCGAGAAGGCCACCAGCAACATCTGCACCGCGCAGGTGCTGCTGGCGGTGATCGCCTCCATGTACGCCGTCTACCACGGCCCCGACGGCCTGCGGGCCATCGCCACCCGGGCGCACCGGATGGCCACCGTGCTGGCCGCCGGCCTGTGCGAGGGCGGCGTCGGCGTCGTGCACGGCGAGCTGTTCGACACCGTGCTGGCCGAGGTGCCCGGCACGGCCGCCGAGGTGGTGGCCAAGGCCCGCGAGCTCGGCGTGAACCTGCGCCTGGTCGACGAGGACCACGTCGGCATCGCCTGCGACGAGACGACCACCCGCCAGCACCTTTCCCTGGTGTGGCAGGCGTTCGGCGTCACGGTGTCCGATGTGGACGGTCTGGACGCGGACACCGCCGACGGCATCCCGCCGGACCTGCGCCGCACCAGCGACTTCCTCACCCACCCGGTGTTCCACCAGCACCGCTCCGAGACGGCGCTGCTGCGCTACCTGCGGGCCCTGTCCGACAAGGACGTTGCCCTGGACCGCAGCATGATCCCGCTGGGCTCGTGCACCATGAAGCTCAACGCCACCACCGAGATGGAGGCCGTCACCTGGCCCGAGTTCTCGGGGCTGCACCCGTTCGCGCCGGCTTCCGACGCCGCCGGGCTGCTGTCCGTGGTGACCGACCTCGAGCAGTGGCTGGCCGAGATCACCGGCTACGACGCGGTGTCGCTTCAGCCCAACGCCGGCAGCCAGGGCGAGTTCGCCGGCCTGCTGGCCATTCGGGCCTACCACCGGTCCCAGGGGCACGGCGAGCGTGACGTCTGCCTGATCCCGGCCAGCGCGCACGGCACCAACGCCGCCAGCGCGGTGATGGCCGGCATGCGCGTGGTCGTCGTCAAGTGCGACGAGCAGGGCAACATCGACATGGACCACCTGCGCGTCACCGTCGCCGAGCACAGCGGCGACCTGGCCGCGATCATGATCACCTACCCGTCCACGCACGGCGTGTACGAGGACACCGTGCGCGAGGTCTGCGGCCTGGTGCACGACGCGGGCGGCCAGGTGTACGTGGACGGCGCCAACCTGAACGCGCTGATCGGCCTGGCCCAGTACGGCCGGTTCGGCTCGGACGTGTCGCACCTGAACCTGCACAAGACCTTCTGCATCCCGCACGGCGGCGGCGGCCCGGGCGTCGGCCCGATCGGCGTGCGCTCGCACCTCGCGCCGTTCCTGCCGAACCACCCGCTGCAGCCGGCCGCCGGCCCGGCCACCGGCGTCGGCCCGATCAGCGCCGCCCCGTGGGGCAGCGCCTCGATCCTGCCGATCTCCTGGGCCTACGTGCGGATGATGGGCGCGGACGGCCTGCGCCGGGCCACCCTGACCGCCGTCGCGGCGGCCAACTACGTGGCCCGCCGGCTCGACGAGTACTTCCCGGTGCTCTACGTCGGCGAGGGCGGTTTTGTCGCCCACGAGTGCATTCTCGACCTGCGCGGCATCACCAAGGCCACCGGCGTGACCGTGGACGACGTGGCCAAGCGGCTGGCCGACTACGGCCTGCACGCGCCGACCATGTCCTTCCCGGTGGCCGGCACGCTGATGGTGGAGCCGACCGAGAGCGAGGACCTGGCCGAGCTGGATCGCTTCTGCGACGCCATGATCGCCATCCGGCGCGAGATCGACCGGGTCGGCTCGGGCGAGTGGCCGGTGGACGACAACCCGCTGCGCAACGCCCCGCACACCGCGGCCTGCCTGACCGAGCAGGAGTGGAAGCACCCGTACACGCGGCACGAGGCGGTGTTCCCGGCCGGGATCAACGCGCCGAAGATCTGGCCGCCGGTCCGCCGCATCGACGGCGCCAAGGGCGACCGCAACCTGGTCTGCTCCTGCCCGCCGCTGGAGGCGTACCAGAACTGACGAAGGGGGAACGGCATGTCCTATCCGGAGATCCGGTACGACGGGGAGGGCGGCGAGGTCACGGCCTGGCTGCGCCCCGCCGCCACACCGGCCGAGCTGGTCGGCAACTCCGGCACCAGCTTCTCCTACCTGGCCAAGGGATCGCAGACCGGCGGCGACTTCGGGCTGTACCGGTTGGACATGCCGCCCCGGACCAAGGGCGCGTCGGACCACTTCCACCGCACCATCACGGAGTCCTTCTTCGTGCTGTCCGGCACGGTCAAGCTGTTCAACGGCGAGCAGTGGGTGGACGGGCGGGAAGGTGATTTCCTGCACGTCCCGGCGGGCGGCCGGCATGGCTTCAGCAACGAGTCCGACGACCCGGCGTCGATGCTGCTGCTGTTCACGCCGGGCGCGCCGCGTGAGGGCTATTTCGAGGGGCTGAAGACGGTGTCCGAGCTGTCCGATCCCGAGCGGCTGGAGTTCTTCCTCCGGCACGACAACCACTTCGCGTAGCCGCGAAAACGGCGGCGAACTCCGGGTTCGCCGCCGTCACCTTCGCGTGCCGGCTAGGGCTGGTTCTCCGACGCGATCCCGGCCGGCGCGTGGTCCAGGGCCGCGGTGATCGCTGCGGCCAACGCCCGCGCCGCCTCTTCGGTCAGCTCCACCGCCACCCGGGCGCCCGGGCCTTCGGCCGGGTTGAGGAAGTCGATGTTCAGCGTGTGCGTGTAGCGGGCGTGCGTGGGGTGGTCCACGTAGACCGAGCCGTCGGTCAGCTTGAACCAGCCGGCGGCGCCCTTGCCCGCGCCGTCGAGCATGATCTTCTCAGTCAGATAGGTGCACATGAGGCCCCCTTCAGGACGCGAGGTGGCGGCCGTAGAAGTCGAACACCTTCTGCCACCCGTCGGCGGCGGCCTCGGAGCGGTAGCTGGGCCGCTCCACGGAGAAGAAGGCGTGCCCGGCGCCCTCGTAGGTGTGGAACTCGGTGGTCTTGCCGTGCTCCTTGAGCACCGCCTCCAGCTCGGCGGTCTCCTCCGGCGTGGGGAACTTGTCCTCGGCGCCGAACAGGCCCAGCAGCGGCGACGACAGGTTGGGCGCGATGTCCAGCAGCGGCCCCATGGTCGTGATGCCCATCGCCGGGTCGGGGCCGCGGGTGACGAACGCGCCGTAGCAGTCGACGGCCGCGTCGACCTGGAGCGAGCAGGCCACCAGGAAGGTGTGCCGGCCGCCGGAGCAGTAGCCGATCACGCCGACCTTGCCGTTGCTGGACTCCAGCGACTTGAGGTGCCGGATCGCGCCGTCGGAGTCGCCCACGACCTGCGAGTCCGGGATCCCGCCCTGCGCGCGGGCGGCCGCGGCGGCGTCGTCGGGGCTGGCGCCGGGGGCTACCCGGAAGAACAGGTTTGGCGCGATGGCGTTGTAGCCGTTCACCGCGAACCTGCGCACGATCTCCTTGGTGCCCTCGTCGTAACCGGGCATGTGGTGGATCACCAGCACGCCGCCGCGCGGCGCGGTGTCGAGCGGCCTTGCCAGGTACGCCTCGATCTCGTCACCGCCGTCGCCGGTGATGGTGATGGTCTCGGCCAGCATCGCGTCGGACACGTCTGTCGTCCCTCCGTCGTTCGTGACGACACCCAGCCTACTCGGAGCGGTCACTCCGGTTAGGCTGCCCCGGGCGACGCGATCGGCAGGCCGACGGTGGCCGCGGTGGTCAGCAATCGTTAGTCGTAGGCGGCCGCGGTCGCTCACAACAGGAGATCCGCGTCCAACTCCCGGATACGCAGCGGCGCGGCGGTGAGCACGGCGACGGCGGCGTGGTGGCGCGGCCCGGGGTTCAGCACGGCCAGCCTGACGTGGTCGACCGGGATGTCCAGCGGCCACGACACCAGCGCCGGCGGCTGGTCGGCGGGGGAGACCTCGATCCGGCTCATCGGCATCCGCAGCCCGTGTCCGGTGGCCTTGAGCAGTGCCTCCTTGCGCACCCACAGCCGGTGGAAGTCGGCGCCGGGATGCTCGGACCCGTCGAGGTGGGCCAGCTCCCACGAGCTCAGCGTGTTCTCGGCCAGCTCACGGTCGAAGTGCCCGGTCAGCGGCGTGAACTCGACGTCGACGCCGACCTGGCCCAGGCGGGTGACGGCCACGGCGACGCGCTCGCCGGCGTGCGACACGGACACCTCGATGCCGCTGCCGGCGGGCAGCCGCGGCCGCCCGTGCTGCTGGCCGCAGTCGGTGCACGTGCGGTCAATCAGCACCTCGCCCGGCCGTTCCCCGGTCTGCACGGCGACGACGGCGCGCAGCAGCCACGCCCCGGTCAGCGACCGCTGCCGGTCCACCCGCTGCCGGTACCGCCCGGCGCGGCGTTGCTCGGCCTCGGGCAGCACGGAGACGAACAGGTCGTCGGGGATCTGGTCGGGACGGGCCCACCAGATCTGGCACTCGGCGTCGAGCAACTGATCAGCAGCCACGTCTGCCACGGTAGGGCCGCGGCAACGGGCTATTCCGGTGACTTTGGCGTCCGATCCGGTGTACCGTACCCACCTATCGAGTTCGACCTATCGAATACGACTTGTGGGGGGACTTCTTGACCAGAGGTGGCGGCCGCCCCGGCCGGCGCAGGGCCGTGACGGTGCCGGACAGCGGCCTGACCGGCTCGGTGGACATTCCCGATCCGGAGCCCGCGGACGAGCCCAAGGACCTGCGGTCCCGGTTGCAGCGGCTGCGCCGGTCGGTGGGCGGCCTGCTCGAGGGGCTGCCGCGGGTGGTCAAACTGGCCTGGGACGCCGGCCGCTGGCCGACCCTGTGGCTGGCGTTGGCCACCGTGATCGCCGGCCTGACGCCGACGGCCACGGCGTACATCTCCAAGCTGCTGATCGACTCGGTCACGCACGCGATCGCCGTGCGCAGTGCCCACCTGCCGGACCTGGTGCAGATCGGCCCGCTGGCGCTGAGCACGGTCCAGGTGATCATCGCGGTGGCCGGCCTGCAGCTGGTGGTCTACGCGGTGAACTCGGTGATGTCGGCCGTGTCCACGATGAACCAGCAGCTGCTCAACGACCGGGTGTCGCAGATCATCCGGCTGCGGGTGATGGCCCACGCCAGCCGGCTGGACCTGTCGTTCTTCGAGGGCTCCGCGTCGTACGACCTGATCCGGCAGGCCCAGGACGAGGCCCCGTCGCGCCCGGTGGCCATGCTGACCTCGGTGTTCGGCCTGATCCGCACCGGCATCACCTTCACCTCCATGATCGCGCTGCTGCTGTCGATCAACCCGTGGCTGGCGCTGGTGGCGGTGCTCTCGCCGATCCCGGCGTTCATCGCCGACTCCCGCTACGGCGCCCGCAGCTACGTGTACGCGGTCTGGAGCTCGCCGATCCGCCGCCGCATGGACTACCTGTCCACGCTGGTCACCACCGACACGTACGCCAAGGAGATCAAGCTCTTCGGCCTCGGCGACTACCTGGTCGACCGGTTCCGCCGGATCAGCGCCGTCTACTTCGGACGGCAGCGCAAGCTGATCACCGAGCGGAACCTGCGCGGCACCGGCTGGGGTTTGATCACCACGATCACCGCGTCGGTGACCTACCTGTACATCGCGCTGGAGGCGGTCAACGGCCGCCTCACCGTCGGCGACCTGCTGCTGTTCACCCAGGCCTCGACCGCGGTGCAGCAGTCGGTGTCGTCGCTGTTCTCCGGCTTCACCGGCATGTACGAGAACAACCTCTACCTGGACAACCTGTACAAGCTGCTGGCCACCGAGCCGGCCGTCGTCGCGCCGCCGCGGCCCCGCCCGCTGCCGGACCACGTGCGCGGCCATGTCGTGTTCGAGGACGTCACCTTCAGCTATCCGGGCTCGGACTCGGTGGCGCTCAACGGGGCCAGCTTCGAGATCCAGCCCGGCCAGACCACCGCGGTCGTCGGCCGCAACGGCGCCGGCAAGTCGACCCTGTTCAAGCTGCTGTGTCGGCTCTACGACCCGGACAGCGGCCGGATCCTGTTGGACGGCATCGACATCCGGGAGTTCGACCCGGACACGTTGCGCCGCCACATCAGCGCCATGTTCCAGGACTACGTGACGTACCAGGCCAGCGCGGCGGAGAACATCGGCGTCGGCGACATCGAGCACGTCACCGACCAGGAGCTGATCGACCGGTCGGCGGTGGCCGGCGGCGCCGACGAGCTGATCGCCGGCATGCCGATGGGCATGGACACGCCGCTGGGCCGCTGGTTCAACGAGGGCGCGAACCTGTCCGGAGGCGAGTGGCAGAAGATCGCGCTGAGCCGGGCGTTCATGCGGGACGCGCCGCTGCTCATCCTCGACGAGCCGACCTCGGCGCTGGACGCGCAGGCCGAGCACGATCTGTTCGCCCGGCTGCGCAACCTCGCGCACGGCCGTACCACGCTCTACATCTCGCACCGGTTCTCCACGGTGCGCCAGGCCGACCGAATCCTGTTGCTGGACAACGGAAAGGTCGCCGAGTACGGCACACACGCCGAGCTGATGGCCGCCGACGAGGGCTATGCCCACCTGTTCACGCTGCAGGCTTCGGCCTATCTTGACGCCCCGCAGCGGAGCGCCTGATGTCGTTGCGGCACGCGCTGTTGGGGCTGCTCTCGCTCAGCCCCAACAGCGGCTACCAGCTGGGCCAGATCTTCCAGAACACGTTGCGGCAGATCTGGAACGCCCGCAATCACCAGCTCTACCCGGAGCTGGCCCGGCTGTCGGCCGACGGGCACGTGGAGTGCGTCGAGGAGGGCGCGCGCGGCAAGCGCACCTACGCCATCACCGACGAGGGCCGGGCCGAGCTGCGGCGCTGGCTGGTCGACGTCCAGCCGGACCGCACCATGCGCAGCGAGACGTACCTGCGGGCCTGGCTGCTGTCCGCGGTGCTGAGCCGGGAGGACGCGTTGTGCGTGCTGGAGCGGGACATCGAGGTGCTGCGGGCGCAGCGTGACGGCGTGTTGGCCGTGCAGGCCCGCAGTGCCGCGATCTCCCCGCCGTATGGGCCGCACAACCTGTCGCTCGATCTCAATCTCCGCCTGACCGAGGCGATACTGGGCTGGTCGGAGGAGGCGGCTCGGCGCATCGCCGAACGCCCGTAACGCTTTTCGGGGGAACGCGAAGAGAAAGGCATGAGTTGGCTCATCGACATCTTCTCGCTCCCGATCGACCGGACGGAGCCGCCGGCGCCCGAGCCGGTCACGCCGGAACCCTCCGACGCCGCACCAGAGGCGCAGCCAGTGCGGTGATCAACGCCATGATCGTCAGCGGGTAGCTGTTGCGGATCACGAAGGCGACCGGACCCTCGAAATTGATCGAGATGATGCCGGTGGGCATGCCGTGGCTCCAGTCGATCGATAGCAGGTCGGTGGGAACCGCCGCCCCGGCAAGGAAAACCAGCGCCGGCCCGTACCAGGGCAGCCGAGCCGCCAGTGCGATGATCACCGGCAGGAACCAGACCCAGTGGTGCTCCCAGGAGAACGGCGACACCGCGGCGGCGGTCATGCCGACCAGGCCGAGCGCCAGCACGCGGTCGCCGCGCCGGTCGATCGCACCGGCCACGGCCGTGCCGGCCAGGCCGACCACGCCACCGAGCAACAGCCACGGCGGCCCGGACTGCGGCTCGCCCAGGACTCGGGCCAGCATGCCGTGGATGGACTGGTCGGACCACGACAGCACCGGACCGACCCGTGACGAGTCGCCGAACACGCCGCCGATCCAGTAGTGCATCGCCTCCGGCACAAGAAGAATGCCGAGCACCACCGTGACGGCGAAGGTCGCGACCGCGACGCCGGCTTCCCGCCAGCGGCGGGCGAACAGCAGGTACGTCACGAAGATCAGCGGCGTGAGCTTGATCGCGGCGGCCAGGCCGATCCCGACACCGGCGCACTTCGACGGCAGGCCGACGACCGCCGTGCAGCGGCGCATGATCTGCCACAGCAGCACCAGGTTGCCGACGATCCACAGTCCACACAGGACCGGGTACGGGATGACGGCCAGCGGTATGAAGAAGATCGCCGCGAACGGGGGATAGGTGAACATCATCGGGCCGAGCACGCCCTGCGAGTACAGCGGCCGGCCCGTCACGAGAGCCTGTGCGCCGGCCCGGTAGACCTGCATGTCGATCAGGCCGCCGCTGAGCCACAACACGAACATCAGCACGGCGGCGCCGACCAGCACCGCGGACACCACCGCGCGTGCGTCGTCAGCCAGCGCCCGACCGCGTCCAGCGGCCGGTGGAACCCGTTGTCCGCCAGGGACTTCACCAACCGTCGCCGGCCGGCCTCGAAGGCCTTCGTGGTCATCGGCGGCACCTCCTGCGCGATCAGATCGACCAGCGCTGTCTCGCTCTGCATGTGGTTTATTGCCCGCGACCACTCGGTGCGTTCCCGCGTCGCTCGGGACCGAAGGCCAGCGCGGCGAGTAGCCCGAGGCCGAACCAGACGTAGGCGGCCCCGGGAATGTGCTGCCACAGGGCCCAGTTCAGCTCCTGGTCGCCGCTGGACGGCAGCCACCCGTACGGCCGGGCCGAAGCAGAACACCGCGACAGGCACGAGCAGCAGCGCCAGCCGCCGCCAGGCCCGGCCCTGCCAACG
>DASWRQ010000293.1:0-29418 GCA_036403095.1 Kutzneria sp.
TGCAGCGCCAGCGCGTGGAACAGGGTGGCGGCGGCCGGCGTCAGCGCCTCGTAGGAGCGGGTGAAGGAGGCCCGCACGTCCTCGGTCATCGGCGCGGCGGTCGTCGGCAGCCCCAGTCGGATCGGGTAGGCGTCGTTGAACGCCACCAGCCCGGTCAGGTCGTCGCGGCTGGTGACGATGGCCGCGCAGCCGTCCGAGCCGGGCAGCAGCTCGCGGGCCTGCTCGGCGTCACGGGCGTTGTCCAGCACCACGAGCATCCGCCGGCCCGACAGCGAGCTGCGGTACAGCGCCGCCGGATCGCACGTGTCCTGCCCGCCCAGCAGCGAGCGGACCGCCTCGCCGGTGGTCAGCGCCGGCCGGTCCGGGTCGGAGCCGTGCAGGTCGACGTGCAGCACGCCCTCGGGAAACCGGTCGGCGGCCAGCCGCGCGGCGTGCGTGGCCAGGGTGGTCTTGCCGACGCCGGCCAGACCGGTCACGACGATCACCGCCGCCGGCTCGAACGGCTCCGGCAGCCGGGCCAGCAGCGCCGCCAGCTCCTCCTCCCGGCCGACGAACGGGGTGGACCCGGCCGGCTGGTCCGACAGCACCTGGCGGTACGCCTCGCGCAGCCGGCGGCCGGGGTGCACGCCGAGCTCGCGGCGCAGCCGGTCCCGCACCTCGCCGAACAGCTCCAGGGCGGCGGCCTGCTGCCCGTCGGCGTGCAGCAGCAGCATCAGGCGCGCGTGCAGCTCCTCGTCGAGCGGCCGGCGGGCGACGGCGGCGCGGATCGTCGGCAGCACCACCGCGGCCATGCCCTCGGCCAGGGCGCGGTCGGCGGCGGCCCGCAGCACGCCGTCGTACTCCTCGGCCAGCGCGGTGAACAGGGGATGTGAGCGAACCTCGGCCGGCACGTCCTCGGCGATTTCCCCGGTGGCCAAGGCCAGCGCCGCGACCAGGTTGCCCAGGGGCGGTTGACCGGCCGTCAACGCGCGGAACCGCAACAGGTCCAGCGTTTCGGCGGTCATGGCGAGCCGATAGCCGCCCGGCGCCGGCAGCAGCCAGCGGCCGGTCGCACGACGCGGCAGGTCGGGCTCCAGCATGCGCCGGATCGCGCCGACATGGCCCTGCACCACGTTGGCGGCGAGCTCGGGCGGGTCGCAACGCCACAGGGCTCGGGTGATCTCGGCCATCGTCAGCGGTTGGCCGGCCCGGGCCAGCAGCAGCGCCATCAGCGCCCGGCGCTGCGGCGAGCCCAGGCGTGCCTCGCGACCCGCCCGCCGGCCGCGCACCGGCCCCAGCACAGTCCACCAGAACGACGACTCCACGGCCCTGCCTCATCGACCCGCGCGAACACGACCTCAGGTTCGTCAAACTATACGAACGGGTTCGACAATCGTTCAGGTCCGTCTGATTGTCGAGCAACGGTGACACGGAAGGCCCCGACCGGGAGAGGTCAATGGTTTTCACGTTCCACAAGGCCACCGATCAGGACATGCCGGCGATTGCTGCGCCGACCAAGGCTGTTTGAGCAGCAACAGGCCGGCCCGGCTTCATTTCGGGCAACTTTCCGACCGGATATTGCTTCGCTTCCCGAAGGAACGGACGCATTCGGCGCTGTTCACGAATATGAATCCGTCGACGCGGCGCTCACGGTCCAGCCCGCCGACCGGCGCTCCGCCGAATGATTGCCACGGCAACGACCACCGCCTTGAGCGGTTATGCGCGGCGTGGATCGGCAAAGAAAAACTTTTCTACCATCCTGGGTCTCGTCACATGCGCGTCATACTTGCCTCCCAGAGTCACATGCGGACCGCATGTGACAAAAGAAGGGGGTCGCCCGGCGGTCGCCGTCCACGTGCGGCCGCCGGACGACCCGTTTCGGCCCCGGGACCCGCCCTGTAGGCCCCGCGACCGGCTTCGGTCACCGATAGGGACTGTCAACGTGCGTGACAGTCACCGATGGGTGAAGGTTCCCATGATCTTCGAGTACTCCCACGGCAGCTGCCGCACGCCGGAGCACGCCTCCTGGTGCTGGCCGGGGCAGGTGCCGTTGTCCCGGTGCAGGCCCCAGAACGACAGCAGCGCGATGCCGTGCTGCCAGCCCCAGACCGTGATGTCGACGGCGTCGGCCGGGGTGAACTCCTCCACCGGCCCGGTCTCGCCGCCCGAGCCGTAGTCGTCCAGGCCGATCATCGCGGTGATGCCGACCATGCCCCACAGCTGCGACGGCGTCTTGGCCGGCCACAACCCGTGCAACGTGGTCACGAGCGCGGCGGCGGCCGACTTGGCGTCGGTGGCCATCTCGTGCTGCTTGTTGTCGTAGTAGTCGAAGGTCATGATGTTGACGACGTCGACGCGGGTGCCGTTGATCACCGCGTTCTGCAACATCTTCACCGCATCGCCGTTCGGCGCGGTCGGGCCGGTGCCCATGGTGTAGACGACCTTGAGCGGTCGGCCCTGCGCGGCGGCCCAGTCCTCGGTCTCGCGCAGCGCCTTGTTGCGCCGGTCGATGCCCTCGGCGTTGGTCAGCGACGCGTCCTCGATGTCCATGTCCAGCTGGGTCGCGTTGTACTTGACCAGCGCCTGCTCGTAGGCGAGCGCGACGGAATGCACGTCGGCGCAGCTGTCGGCGATCTCGATGCCGTTGTCGCCGGCATAGGCGCCGCCGAAGGACGGGATCAGCTGACCGCCGGCGGCGCTCAACTTGGCCGCGGCGTCGGCGTAGTCGGGACCGTTGGCCACGCCGTTCGGATAGACCTGGCACGAACCGGGCTTGTCGGTCTCCAGAAAGGCCAGGTTCTGGAAGCGCGCGCCGGACTGCGTGCCGAAATCGGCCGGATCTCCCGGCAGGTAGGCCTGGAAGTAGGGCGCGAAGACGTGCGGCGGAATCGGCGTCGGCCAGCTGTACGAGGTGGCCGCGCCCGCCGCGCCGGTGAACGTTGTCGTCGCGGCCAGCACGGCCGCCGCGATCGCGCCGAACCGGCGGGGTCTGATCAGGTTTCGCACCCGGAAAGAGTTGCCGAGTCAACCGTCCGGCAACAGCCCGCGACCCGGCCGACGGTCTGCGGTGGAACCGGTTTTCTGTCCGAATTGCCGACGAGCGGCCCATTCTCGACAGCGCTGTCGAGAAACGGGCCGCCCGCCGGTTCGATCACTCCTGGACGTAGTTCACGTCGAAGGAGCCGTTCGAGACCGCGCCGGTGTGGTCCTCGAACCCGGAGTTGTTGCTGGCGTCCAGGGCGACACCGCTCTGCCCGGTGTAGGTGGCGCCGTCGACCTTGGCCCCGCTGAAGTGCACGGTGCCGAAGTCCGGGTAGGCGCCGGTCGGCGACTCCAGGATGAACTCGGCCGAGGAGTTCGCGCCGTTGTAGGACTTGGTGACGTGCTGGGTCCAGCCCGCGGTGTTGTCGGTGATGGTCAGCGTGTAGCTGGTGCCGCTGCGCTGCACGCTGGCGGTGAAGTTGTCGCCGGCCTGGACGGGGTTGTCGTAGTAGACCGGCGAGTCCGGGTACATCTCGTACCAGGCCTGGTAGTTGGGCGAGCCGGACGAGCAGTCGGTGGCCACGCCGGTCTGCTCGACCGACTGGCTGCCGTAGCCGTCGATGCCGACCCACGGGGCGTACAGGTCGTTGGACGAGTTGCAGGTGACCGCGGGCTCGGTCCAGCTCGCGCTCACGGAGCTGAAGCCGCTGCCGGTGGACACCCAGCCCGACCAGTTGCCGCCGTCCTGGTTGAACGTGCCGCCCACAGAGTGGTGCTTCACATGATTGGCATGCTGTGGGGCGAAGCCCGCGGGGGCGGCGAGTGCGGGGGCGGCGCCGGCCAGCAGGGTGGCGGCGCCGGCCGCGGCGAACGCAAGAAGACGTGCTCGCATGGTTGTGGGACCTCCGGATGCAGGGTTGGGGCCGGGTGGCCCCGCCGGTGCACCGACTCTGACCGAACGCCCGGCCGGCAAACACCCGGCGTTCGGAGGGTTTCTCGGTTATCTCCGCCGGGAAGTCCGTCCTGTTGGGAATCAACGCAGGTCGGCTTGTCACCTTGGTGAGGTATGGTCGATTTCGGCCGGCACTGAGGTGACAGCGCCCGCGATCTTCGGAGCCTGCCCACGATCGTCACCCGATAGTGATCAACAGTCACTACTATTCGGCGACGCGCGGACCGGGTTGCGGGCGAGGGTGGTGACGTGCGGTCGAAACGCTGGCGGCGAACTCGTTCGCTGGTGCTGCTGAGCCTGTTGCTGATCACGTCGATGGTGGTCTGGGTGCGGGTTTTCGTCACCGTGCCCACGATCGACCAGTCCGTCGGCTGCACGCCGCCGGCGGCGGGCCTCTCCCCCGTCGGCTACCACGATCTCGACGCCGTCGCGCCGGCCCCGCCCGACCGGGCGCCGGTGCGGGTGTTCAACGCCAGCTCGTTACGCGGCGCGGCCAGCCTGATGTCGTTGCAGCTGGCCGACCTCGGCTTCCCGCTGGCCGCCCCGGCGGCCGACGACCCGGTGTACCCGCTGGGCAACATGAGCTGCGTCGGCCAGATCCGCTTCGGCCCGCAGGGGGCCGCCGCGGCCAGGACGCTGAGCCTGCTCGTGCCGTGTGCCCAGCTCGTGCGGGACACGCGGACCGACGCCACGGTGGACTTCTCGGTCGGCGCGAACTTCAACGGGCTGATCGTGAGCCCGGCCGCCCGCCAGGCCCTCAGCCAGCTCACGGCCTGGGGCCGGCAGAACCCGGTGCCGCCCGGCGGCCTGCTCAACCAGCCCCAGGCCCGCCCCAGCCTGGCCCTGCCCCTGCTCACCGCCGCCCGCCCCGGCCACTGCTGACGCCGGTCACGGCACGGGGCGCCCAGACGACGTTGACCGTTGCCTCAATCGGACGCGCATTTATATGAAGAAAATTCACCTAATCGGCACTCGTGGCCACGGCCGTCGACTGCTGGACTGCCGGGCATGACGATCACCCTTCGTTTCGCCGCCGCCGGCCTCACGGCCGGGCTGTTGATCCTGGGCGCCGGCAACGCGCAGGCCGCCCCAGCCGCCGCGCCCACCGAGGCCACCTGGATCGCCGACGTCACCGCCGTGACCGACCAGGCGACCACCTACCTCCAGCAGCGGCTGTCCGGCCCCGGCCGCAACGCCATCGTGCTGGACATCGACAACACCTCGCTGGAGACCTACTACCACCCGGTGTGGACCACCCCGGCGGTCCCGCCGGTGCTGGCGCTGGCCAAGCTGGCCAAGGCCGACGGCGCGGCGGTCTTCTTCGTCACCGACCGCACCGAGCTGATCCGCTCGCACACCCAGGACAACCTGGCCGGCGTCGGCTATCCGGTGGACGGCCTGTCCATGCGGCCGCTGTTCAACTTCGACCCGGCGCAGGTCAACAAGACCAAGGCCCGCGCGGCGATCGAAGCGCAGGGCTACACGATCGTCGCCAACATCGGCAACAACACCACCGACCTGGACGGCGGCCACGCCGAGCGCACGTTCAAGCTGCCGGACTACGACGGCACGCTGAGCTGAACCAGGAGGCAGGTCCGGCCGGTCGGGTGCGGGTGGGTGACCCGACCGGCCGGACCTGGTCGCGCCGGTGAGGGGGTGACCGGCGCGGGCCTTCAAGCCAGTCGGATCAGACCGGCCAGCGCCGCTGAGGTCTCCGGGTCGCAGTCGGCGATGCCGCGGCGGATGACGTCGCTCCAGTCGCCGGCGCACAGGAACCGCTCCAGCAGCGGCACGACGAACAGCTCGGTGGCGCAGATGTGCTCGCCCAGGGCGTCGCAGCTGCGGTCCAGCGCGTCGGCCAGCATCTCGCGCCGACCCTCGGTGGGCTCGTCCTCCCAGGCCAGGCAGGCTGCCTGCACGCCGAGCGACAGGGCGTCCAGGGCCCGGTGCTGGCGGTGCATGACGTCGACCATGATGTCGGCCTCGCTGGGCTTGTCGCCCACCAGCTTCGGCCACAGCAGCGCGTCCTCGGCGCAGTTGTGCCGGTAGACGGCGTTGTCGACCAGCCGAACCCGCTCGGCGACGGCCTGGGCGTGCGCATGGTCGCCGGCCGCGACGGCACGCACCAGGCCGGCGCCGCGGCCGACTTCACGGCGGAACTCGGCGTGCAGCCGGAACACCGGACCACTGTCGAAGCTGCGACGCTGTATGGCGGCTGTCATGACACCCTCCCTCTTTCGGATGTCTTGACACACGGAGAACTCGCCTCAGCGGATGTGTTCCGGACCGAAAGTCCACGCCGAGCTACCCGAACGGCCTACAGCCGGATGGACTTCTGGTTCATGAACTCCTCGATGCCGGCCGGTCCGAGCTCGCGGCCCATGCCGGACCGCTTGATGCCGCCGAAGGGCAGATCGGCCTGGGAGCCGCCGGCACTGTTCAGGTAGACCATGCCGGACTCGATCTGCTCGGCGACCCGGCGCATCCGCACCGGATCCGTGCCCCACACGCTGGCCCCGAGCCCGAACGGCGAGTCGTTGGCGATCTCGATCGCCTGCTCCTCGTTCTCCGCCTTGAACACCAGCGCCACCGGCCCGAAGATCTCGTCGTAGTAGGCGTTCATCTCCGGGGTGACGTCGGTCAGCACCGTCGCCTCGAGGTACGCGCCCGGCCCGTCGACGACACGTCCGCCGGCCCGCAGCGTCGCGCCCTGCTCGACGGCCTGCGCGACCTGGGCCGCCACCTCGTCCCGGGCGGCCGCCGAGGCCAGCGGCGGCAGCTTGGTGTCGGGGTCCATCGGGTCGCCGGGCTTGAAGTAGTCGGCGACCCGGTGGGTCAGCTTCTCGACGAACTCGTCGTAGATGTCGGCCAGCACGATCATCCGCTTCGGCGCGTTGCAGGACTGGCCGCAGTTGCGCATCCGGGCGGTCGCGGTCCTGGCCACCGTCTCGTCCATGTCGGCGCTGTCCAGCACGATCAGCGGGTCGGAGCCGCCGAGCTCGAGCACGGCCTTCTTCAGGTTGCGGCCGGCCTCGGCCGCCACGGAGATGCCGGCCGCCTCGGAGCCGGTCAGCGAGACGCCCTGGATGCGCGGGTCGGCCAGGATGGCCGGCACCTGTCGGCTGGACGCGAAGGTGTTGACGTACACGTCCTCGGGCACGCCGGCGTCGTGCAGGATCTGCTCGATGGCCCGCGCCGAGCGCGGGCAGATGGAGGCGTGCTTGAGCAGGATCGTGTTGCCCAGCACCAGGTTGGGCGCGACGAACCGGGCCACCTGGTAGCACGGGAAGTTCCACGGCATCACGCCGAGCAGCGCCCCGAGCGGCGTCTTCTGGATGACGGCCTCGCCGCCGCGCACGGCGATCGGCTGGTCGGCGATCAGGTCCGGCCCGTGCTGGCCGTAGTAGGTGAAGATGTCGACGACCACGCCGACCTCGCCGCGGCCCTCGTTGATCCGCTTGCCCATCTCCAGGGTCATGATCTCGGCCAGTTCGTCCGCGCGCTCCGCGAACAGCTCGGCGGCGCGAAGGACGATCTTCGCCCGGTCCGTCGCCGATCGCTGCCGCCAGGCCGCGAAGGCGTTGTGCACACGCCCGATCGCGGCGGCGACCTCCTCGTCCGTCGCGTTGGGGATCTGCTCGACCAGCTCGCCGGTGGCGGGGTTGGTGACTGTGTACATGGGGACGCGCGCCTCCGTTCACTCACACCGTGACGGCTATTGTATACCGTATGCACCTGGTGATCGAGTGTCTGCTTGCCGGGGCGTGGAGTCGCTCGCGGTCGTCCGGGGTCAGCGGTACGGCGTGAGGAAGCGGCGGGCCAGCGCGCGCAGCCGCTCCACCTCGTCCGACAGGTCCTCCGACCAGACCGTGCCGGGCCGTTCCACGATCACCGGGACGGCCCGGCCGGCGGCGTCGAAGCAGGCCCGGACCAGGTCGACGTGGTCGGCATCGGTGTCCACGGCGCCGACGTTGACCTGGGCCAGCCGCTCCGCGTGCCGGGAGGCGAACGCCTTGAGCTCGGTGAAGCCGCCCATCGCGTGAACCAGCGAGGCGTCCAGGCAGAAGGACGCGACCGGGTGGGCGGCCAGCGCCTTGTCCAGCAGGTCGGGGTCGCAGGTGTTGCGCAGCAGCACGTCCGGGGTCAGCGTGCCGAAGGCCAGGTCGGCCGGCACGACCACCGGCATGTCGAGGCGGACGAGGTGCTCCGACGGGCCGACGGCGTGCAGCGAGGGCCGCAGGCCGTGCAGTCTGAGCTGGTCACGGGCGTGCACCAGGGCATCGAGCCGGACGGACTCGCCGCACGCGATCTCCACGGCGTTGCCGCCGTGGGCCTGGCAGGCCAGCGCCGCGACCGGGAACTCCGGCGGCTCGAAGCAGCCGGTGGCGAAGCCGACGACATCGCCGAGCGTCGTCCGCGCGGTCAGAAAAGCATGCCCGTCCTGCCGGCCGCCGACCAGCCCGTCGACCGGGCCGGCCGCCTCCACGCACAATCCACATCCACCCACGTCGGCCAGCGTTGCCGGTCGATCTCCAAACGCTCTCGACGCCGTCTTCAGAGCGGCCGCTGTGGCACAGGCGATGCCCGATACGTGACACTGTGCGGTGATCGTGACGAGCGACCGGCGGAGTGAAGCCTGATGACGAGTCAACCGACACCCGAGCTGCGGGCAAAGCTGCTCGGGCCGGTGCGCCTGTGGGCGGGATCCAGGGACGTCACCCTGGGCTCCCCGCTGCCGCGGGCCGTCATCGCGATGCTGGCCATGCGCACGTCCACGGTCGTTTCCCGAGAGGAGCTCATCGACGGCGTCTGGGGCGAGAACCCGCCCGCGACCGTGGAGGGCAGCCTCTACACGTACATCTCTTCACTGCGTAAGGCGCTGGAGCCGGACCGTGGCCGCCGCGAGTCCTCGGGGCTGCTGGTGTCGGAGGGCGCGGGCTACCGGCTGCTGCTCGCCCCGCACAACCTCGATGTGGTGGAGTTCGACCGGCTGCGTGAGCACTCCGAGCACCAGCTGGCCGGCGGCGACGCCGCCGGGGCACTGCGGTCCATCGACGAGGCACTGTCCCTGTGGCAAGGCGAGGCGTTCTCGGGTGTGACCGGCCCGTACGCGCAGTCGCAGCGCAACCGCCTGGGCGAGCTGCGCGTGGTGGCGCGTGAGCTACGGCAGGAGGCGGCGCTGGCCAACGGGCAGCACACGACCGCCGTGGCCGACATCGCCGCGTTGGTGCACGAGTACCCGATCAGGGAGCGGCCGCGATCGCTGCTCATGCTGGCGCTGTACCGCTGCGGGCGGCAGGCCGAGGCGCTGACGGCGTTCCGCGAGGCCAGACAGGTGCTGATCGACGAGCTCGGCGTCGAGCCAGGTCCGCAACTCCAGGAACTCCAGGAACGCATCCTGGCCAACGACCCCGGCCTGCTGCTGGAGGCGGCGCCGGTGGTCGTCCCTGTGCCGGCGGTGACGCCGCGGATTCCGCTGCCGACCACCCCGCCGCCCGCGGCGACGTTGGTGGGACGCGACACCGAGATGGACACGCTGCGCGCGGCGGTCACCGAGGTCAGCGCCGGGCACGGGCAGACCGTGTGGATCGAGGGCGAGCTCGGCATCGGCAAGTCCGCGCTGCTCGCCGCCGGCCTCGCGTACGCCGCGTGGGCGGGCTGCCATGTGTCGCACGCGGTGGCCGACACCCTCGGCCAACGCTTCCCGCTGCGCGCGATGCTGGACTGCCTGGACGTGACGCCGCAGTCGACCGACCCGCGCCGCGTGGCGCTGGCGCACGCGCTGCGTGACAGCGAGGCCAACCAGTCCATCGTCGGCGGCGGCAACAGCATCTTCAGCACCATCGACCGGCTGGTGGCGCTGGTCGAGGAGCTGTGCGCGGACGGCCCGCTGGCCGTGGGCCTCGACGACGTGCAGTGGGCCGACGAGTCCAGCCTCGAGGTGTGGCACCGGCTGTGCCTGCTCACGGCCAAGCTGCCGCTGCTGCTGATCGGCGTGACCCGTCCGGGGCACCAGCGTCCCGAGGTGGACCAGCTGCGTCGCGACACGGAGAGCCTTGGCGGGGCCGTGCTGCGGCTGGCGCCGTTGACCGTGGACGCCGTCGCCGGCATGGTCGGCTCGCTGGTCGGCGCACCACCGGGACCGCGGCTGCGGGAGATCGCGCGGCGCTCCGGCGGCAACCCGCTGTACCTGCGGGAGATGGCCGACGCCCTGGTGCGTGAGCGGATCGTGAACGTCACGGACACCGCGGAGGTGACGCCGGAGGCGTTCGAGCGCGTGCCGGCGTCGCTGGTGCAGGCCGTCACCGGCCGTCTCGGCTTCCTGTCGGACGCGACGCGTGAGGTGCTGCGGTGGGCGGCGCTGCTGGGCGGCGAGTTCGGCGTGGTCGACCTGTCCGTGGTCGTCGGCAAGTCGGTGTCGGCGCTCGTGCAGCCGTTCGAGGAAGCCATCGCCGCCGGCGTGCTGCGTGATGCCGGCCTGCGGCTGGCGTTCCGGCATCCACTGATCCGACAGTCGTTGTACGAGGGCACGCCGTCGGCGCTGCGGGTGGCGCTGCACTACCAGGCGGCACAGGCGCTGGCCGACGCCGGCGTGCCCGAGGAGCACGTCGCCGAGCAGCTGCTGGCCGCCGAGGCCGGCATGGGTCCGTGGGCGGCGCAGTGGCTGGAGGAAGCGGCCCCGGTGCTGCACCACCGCGCGCCTCTGGTCGTGGTGGAGCTGCTGCAACGCGTGCTGGAGACCGTGCACATGGCGGAGGCGCGGCGGGGGGCGCTGATGGCCCACCTGACCAGCGTGCTGTTCCGCATCGGGCGTGACGCCGAGGCGGAGCAGTGGGGGCGCAAGGCGCTGCCTCATCTGCGGGACGGCAACCTGGCGGCGGAAGTGCGCTGGGTGCTGGCCTACGTGCCTTACCGGGCGTCGCAGGCCGAGCGGGCCGTGGCCATGCTGGACGAGGCGCTGGCCGACCCGTCACTGCCCCAGCTGTGGCGGGCGCGGCTGATGTCGCTGCTGGCGTTGGTGCAGCGGGCCGGCGCCGGTGAGCTGGACCTGGCGGCCGAGACCGCGCAGCGCGCCGTCGAGGTCGGCGAGGAGGTCGGCGACGCCTTCTCCGTCGGGCAGTCGCTCGAGGTGTTGTGGCAGGTGGAGGCCGTGCGACGGGATTACGCCCGTGGCGTCGAGTACCTCAACCGGGCCATGGACATCGTCGGCACCGAGATCAGCCTCACCGACCTGCGGCTGGTGCTGCTGGACAACCGCATGTTCACGTTGCAGTGCCTGGACCGGCTGCAGGAGGCCGGCGAGGACCTGCGGATGGCGTTCGAGATCGCCGGCCACGGCGCGCCGCTGGCCGGGCTGCACGTCGCCGGGGCCGTGCACCGGTACTGGCTGGGGCAGTGGGACGACGCCGAGCACGATCTGGCCGCCGCCTTGGACGACTCCCCCGATTTCACCGGCTATGGGCTGCGTGAGGGCGGTCCGGTGTTGCTGCTGCACGGTTGTGGGGCTTTGATCGCCGCGCACCGGGATGACGCGGAACGGGTTCGGCGGCATTTGTCGATCGGGATGAACCTGCCGGTCGTGAGCGAGGCCGAGCGGGAGAACAACGACTTTCTGATTGCCGCCAAGGCGATGGCCGCCGCTCGGGAGGGCCGATTGGACGATGCCATCACCGAGTTGGGGGTCATTCTGGACTCTCGCTATGAGGGCATGATGCTGCGGCACCAGTGGTTGCCGGAGTTGGTGCGGATGGCGATCGACAACGGCGATATGGCTACTGCGCGGGCGGCCGTCGCAGCGTGTGAGGCCGAGGCGCACCGGGAGACGACCGCCGCTCGGGCTGCCGCGGCGGCGCAGCGATGTCGGGCCGTGATCGAGCGGGACGCCGACGCTTTGGTGGCCGTGGCGACGCATTATCGGGCCGTGGGGCGGGTGTTCGAGTTGGCCCAGACGTTGGAGGAGCGGGCGGTTCTGCTGGCCGAGGCCGGGCGGGCCGAGGAAGCCGCCTCCGTGCTGGCCGAATGCGTCGAGCTGTACCGAGGATTCGGCGCGGCGTGGGACATCCGGCGGGCCGAGGCGGCAGTCAGCGGCCGAGCAGCCTCCTGAGCCGAGCCCACCAGGTGGTGGGCTGGTCGGCCTCACGAAAACGCGGGCAGTCGCACAGGGCGCAGTCGCGGCCCGGCCGGTAATGCTCGTGCGCCGCCAGGGCGTGGCCGCACACGCAGGTTGAACCCGTTCCCACGAGGTCAGAGCATACGGGTCAGCTCAGCGCGGCGATCATCCTGCCGATCAAGGCCAGGAACAGCAGCGTGCCGAGCACGATGCCGGCCCGGTCGAGCCGGCGGATCGCGGTGGTCCGGGTCAGTGGCAGGCCCGGCTCGGCCGCCTGCTCCGCCTTGACGGTCCGGACCGCGACGGTGACCAGCCAGATCGGGCCGAGCACCGCGGCCAGCACCACGAACGTCGTCTCGCTCACGGCCCGACCTTCCTCGCCGGCGAGCCGACGTACACACCCGGTTCGAGGCAGTCTCGCGTCACGACGCTGCCGGCCCCGATCACGACGTCGTCCCCGACGGTCACCCCGGGCAGGATCATCGCCCGCGCTCCGATCCACGCCCGGTCGCCGATCTTGACCGGCCGACCGCGGGGAACCTTGGAGACACCCGCGGACGTCCGGTCGTGGTGCGAGGTCACGATCATCACCTGTGGTCCGAGCTGGCAGTCGCGGCCGATCTCGATCGGGGCGACGGCCTCCAGGTAGAGCTCGCGGTTGGCGAACGTGCCGGCCGCGATCCTGATGTGCCGCATCGGGCCCAGCAGCTTGGCCCCGGGAAAGATGTTCGGCGTGTCGATCCCCGTGCCGAACGCCTTGTAGCCCAGCCATCTGAGCGGCCTCGGCACCACGTTGCTGCCCAGCACGGTGTTCACCAGCACGCCGAGCGTGGCCGCCCACAGGTCGATGCGGGCCTCGCGGACCAGTCGCCGGGCCAGGCTCATCGCTTTCCTTCCTTACGAGCCAACAATTGGCTGCCGCCCTCCTGGGCGACTCTCTGATAACGACCGTCGCCGACCAGCTGGTCGGCCAGCTTCGCCGTCCAGCCCTTCGGCGCTCCGAAGTAGATGGTGCCGTAGGAGTCCTGGGCCTGGTTGATCACCAGGTAGTCCAGGTTTGCCTTGGCTATGCAGGATTCGGTGTCCGGGAACACCGGACAACCGTCCTCCGCGGACACCTGCCGCACGTCGCCGACCCGCTGCCACTCCAGCGGCGCGTACGACAGGACGGTGCCGATGCTCTGGCCGTCCTTGGCCAGGTCATAGGCCTTCTGCACGATGTCGGTGTCCGCCTTGGTGAACGCCACGTACGCGTCGTTGCCGCCTCGCACCGTGACGGTGGCCAGGATCGTCACGGCCAACGCTATGCCCGTCAGATAGGCGCGTTTGGTCAGAGAGTTCAGCGCGATGCCGCCGAGCACCGCGAAGAACGGCAGTGCGAACAGGTAGCAACGGATGAAGATCTCGCCGCCGTACGGCTGCAACACCGCCAACCCGAACGACGCCAGCGCGAGCGCGGGCAACACCAACGACTTGCTGCCGCTTCTGCGAAGCACCAGGAATCCCCCGGCGGCCAACGCCGCCACCGCGCCGGTGATGCCCATGCGGGTGAGCAGAATTGCCTGCCGGCCCGGGTTCCCCACGAATCGCTGCCCGATGCCCTGGCTCACCGAGGAGTTCAGGTCCCCCAGCGAGCCCGTGATCACGTTCAGCTGCCCGATCCAGAACTCCCGGGCCGCCAGCACGAACCAGCCCATGGCCAGCGCCAGCACCACCACCGGCAGCCAGCGCGGCCACAGTCGCCCCCAGAGGACGAGCACGATCAGCAGGCCGCCCAACAGGTACGGGGTCAGCTGGTGGGTCGGGGCCAACGCCATCGCCAGCAGCACCACCAGCCCCTCGGCCCGCAGCCGATCCCCCGCCGTGTTGTTCGGCGCCGGCGGTCTTTTGACATCCGCTCGGCGGGCGGCCAGCGGGCTCGGGCTCACCAGGTGCTGGAAGGTGATCGCCAACGCCGCCAGCAGCAGGATATACGTGGCGCCTTGCGGCGACGCGTAGTCCTGCTCCGTCCAGTTGGCCACCAGGAAGATCCACGCCGCGATCCAGGACGCCCGCCCCGGGCCCACGATGGCCACCGCGATCGCCCGTACGCCCAACACCGCCAGCCCCGACAACACCACCGGCGCCCAGTTCAGCAGCACCGACGTGTCGTGCATGCCGCTGGCTTCGGTCAGGAAGGCCAGCAGGGCGAAGAATCCGGGCCAGCTGAACCTCGTGTCGAAGTCGTGCAGGACATCGCCGTGCGCGCCGATGTAGTTGGCGAAGCCCGAGTGCAGCCAGGCCACCGGCAACCGCGCCGCTGGCTCCGCCGCCGGCTGAAGCCCGTACACCGCGAACACGGCCAGCACGGTGATCAGCGTCAGCACCGCCGTCCGGCGGCTGTGCCCCAGCTCGACCACAAAAGCCGCCACCAGCAACGGATACGCCGCGAGCAAGACCGGCGACAGACTCGGCAGGATGCCAACACTGCCCAGCGTCGTCGGGTCGATCTGACGAAAGCCCAACACCCAGCACAACACCGCCGCCCCGGCCAACGCCGGCGGCCACCAGTACTGTGTGGACCTCAACCTCTCGACCGTGGCCGGACGCTCCATCGTCGACTGTGTCACGCCGCAATCTCCAGTCGTCGACGCAGGCTCATGGCCGCAACGGCCGCCACAACCAGTTGCACGGCAAGGAATCCAACCGCGATCGGCACCAGGCTCCCGGTCGGCGACAGTAACGCCACGGGCAGCATCACCGCCGCCCCGGCCAGCTGGAACGCCGCCACCGGCACTCCCCGGCCGTCCGCCTGGAACACGCCCACAGCCACCAGGATCAGCAGCCTCGGCGCGAAGCCGATCAGCACCACCATCAGCGCCGTGCTCCCCAGTTCCGCATAGTCCGCGCCAAAAATGCCCAGCAGCGGTCGGGCCAGCAGCACGCCCGCGACGATCATCGGCCCGAACAGCACCGCGAGTTTTCCACCGCCGAGCCGCACCAGTTCCCGCGCGCGCGTCGGCTCGCTGGCGATCCGCACCACCAAGGAGTTCACGAATCCCGTGGCCGCCACGTCCACGGCGTTGACCGCCGTCCACACCACGAAGAACACCGCGCCCGGCGCGGGGCCGTAGCGGGCCGTGACGATCAGCGGCACCAAGTAGTACATCAGGGACTGGCCGATCGAGGCGAGGTAGGTCGGCCCGAGCAGGCCCACCACCTCCGGCCGCGCCGGTAGCACACCACCGGATGTCGAACGATCCCGCCGCCTCGACGCCGTCACGACGACCACCGTCGCCCCGAGTACGGCCAGGATCGTCGGCACTGCCCACGACAACAGGATCCCCAGCGCCCCAAGGGATGCGGCCAGCATCAGGACGGCGATCCGGCCCACGCCGAAGCCCAGGTTCTTCACCAGCACCGCACCGGCCCGGTCCAGGCCGGTCAGCACCGGATCCTGGAACTGCAACACGGCCCAGGCCAGCGTGACGATCACGAACAGCGGCGCGCCCCAGCCCGGCACGGCCGAGGCCGCCTGCCGACCCGCCGGAAAAGCCAGGAACACCAAGGCTCCCAACACCGCGCCGGCCATCACCACGCCGTACGTGCGCAGCAGCAACGTCCCGCTGCGTCCGCCGGCCCGCGGCAGCCAGCGCAGCACCGCCGGGCCTAGGCTCACCTGCGTCACCCCGGACACCAGCAGGAAGCCGGACGTGAACGCCGCCGTCAGGCCGACCTCCGCGGTCGGCACCAGCCGCGCGGAGATCACCCAGCCGACCAGCCCGGCGACCGAGGTGAAGGCCGCGCCGACCGACAGCGCGATGCCGTCACGCACCATCCGGCCATCGGACACCGTCGCGGTCACGGCGCGACCCGCACGACGTGATGCGCCAACGGCACCATGCACACCAACGCGAACGCCAGCAGCGCCGCTTCGGGATGCCAGTAGCCGAGTGACAACATGGCCTGGCTCAACAGGATCGACAACGCCAGGCTCACCGCCACGGCCACCGTCCACACGTAGGACTGCCGCCAGGGCCGCAGATACGCCGCGATCGCCCAACCCGGCACCGTCAATGCAAACAGGACGGTCAGCACCAACCGCCACGAGCCGCCGACGCCGATCAACACCGACAGGGCATTGGCCGCGGCCACCGCCAACAGGAGCAACGCCGTGCGCCGCCGGGTCATCGCCCACCCCGCAACAATTTCAGGGGCACGTTTTCCTCCGCCGCCCGCACGGCCGCCGTGGCCAGCGGCTCGGGCAACCCCAGCCGTCGACGCGGTGCGGTGATGAGACCCCGCAGCAAGGCGAACGGTCCGGCGATCACGCCGCGAAGCTCCGCTTTGGACAGTTCGGGCGGGAAGTCCTCGCCCCGGCCGCGATTGCGCGCCGAGTCGCCGGCCAGGAAGTGGCGGATGCCGCCGGGCATCCGCCGGGCGACGGCCAGCAGCTCGGCCGGCCGGCGGCCGACGTAGACGGCGAACAGCGGCAACAACCCGGTGCCGTAGCCCCGCATCTGGCCGATGAGGTCGTCCAGACCACGACGATGTTCGTGCCGCACAACGGCATGCGGGGTGTACACCAGCACGCCGCCGGTGCGCAGCAGCCGGATGAACAGCTCGAGGTCCTCACCGGCCTTGGTCGCACTGCCGGCGCCGAGCAGCGGATCACACCCGCCGAGCTCGCGGTAGGACAGGGCCCGCCACGCCATGCTGTTGCCGGAACCGAACAGCCCGGCGGCGAACGGATACAGCGGGCCGGTGCGCACATCGTCCGAGCCGGACGCGCCGCGGGCGTCGAACCTGGTGCGGCGGAAGCCCTTGCCGAAGCCGCCCCACTGCTCGAACCACTGCTGCGCCGGCGTCTCCAGCGCGTACGGCAGCACCAGCCCGGTGACGCAGTCGACCGCGGGATCGGCGAACTCGGCCACCAGCCGGTCCAGCCACAGCCGGTCGACCACGGCATCGTCATCGGTGAAGGCGATGATCTCCCCGGACGCCTCGGCCGCGCCCCGGTTGCGGGCGTTGCTCAACCCACGCACCGGCTCCGGCACATAGCGAATCCGGTCGTCCGACGCGGCCAGCCGCCGCAGCGCCGGCACTTCCGGACGATTGTCGACGACGACGACCTCAAGCCGCGGATACTCGGTGGCCAGCAGCGATCGCACGCACCGCGCCGCCAGCTCCGGCCGACCGGCGCTGGGCACGACCACGGTCACCGACGGCGTCGCCCAACGCTCGTCCTCGGTGGCCGGCAGCTCCCACAGCCCGTCGGGCTCCGCGCCGGCGGCCACCGACACCTCGCCCAGCACGGTCCGCCCGTCCCGTACCAGAACCCTTGCCGGACAAGGAAACCGCGGCGCATCCTCGACGGACCGATCCCACTCCCCCACCGACACCGGACCGAGCTCACGGTTCGCTCGAGTCACCTTGCCCCGCGCGTACCCGGCGGCAGCGAACAACACCGACACGACCAGGGCAAACGCGGCGGCGACGTGCAGCCGCAGCAGCTCACGGACGAACGCCGCCGGGATGATCCGGGTGGTGTAGGCGCGCTCGGTGGACAACGCGTCGCCGGCGCCGACCAGCCGCGACACCGCCGCCTTGGAAATGCCCTCGCCCCAAGACCTTCGTCGCAGATACGACCAGCTCAGCCGGTCCGGACTGACCCGGTGGCGCACCAGCGCCCGCGGCTCGAACACGATTCGGGCCGACGGGTCGTGCTGCCGCAGCCGGATGCACAGCTCGGTCTCCTCGCACCCGACCGGCACGGTGCCGACCCGGCCCATGTCCTCGGTGAACCCGCCGACGGCCTCGAACACCGTGCGGCGGAAGGACATGTTGCAGCCCATGAGGTTGCGGACCTCGGCGAGCTGGACCGGCTGTCCCGCGTAGGTGCAACCCACGACCCAGTCCAGCTCGCCACGGCCATGTTCCCCTTGGCTCGAGCCCGCCGGCAGGGTCACCGGCCGCTCGGTCGGCCACAGCGGTGTCGCCGCCCCGCCGACAGCCGCGACCAGGGGATTCTCGTACGGCGCCAGCAGCAGCTCGAGCCAGTCCGGCGAGGCGGCCGACGCGTCGTCGTCGAGGAAGACCACGATGTCGCCGGTGGCGTGGGCCAACGCGGTGTTGCGCGCCCCGGACAGCCCGCGGCGGTTCTCGTTGGCCAGCACGGCGACACCGGCGATCTCGGCCGCCGCACGGGCGGCCAGAGCGGGGTTGTGGTCGATCACCAGGAGCACCTGGTCGACCGGAACGGTCTGCGCGGCAACGGATTCGACGGCCGCGACGAGGTCGGGCCAGCGCCGCTCGGTGTAGGCGCAGACGACGACGGTGACGCTCACGACGCGCGGTCTTCCGCCAGGTCGAACCGCGGCGTCGGCAGGTGCGGCCGCAGGGTGGTGATGCCCGCTCTTTGCGCCCGCCCGAGCAGCGTCGCCCGTCTCCGCTCGGCCAGCAGGGTCTTGAGCACCCGGAAGCCGTCGCTGAAGGTGCGCAGGTTGCTCTCGCCGTGGATGCGGCGGCGCTCCACGCTGGGCACCTCGGTGATCTTCAGGCCGGCCGCGACCACCCGGCAGCTGATCACCGTCTCGATCTCGAAGCCGTCGCCCCACAGCATGCCGCCGCCCGGCGCCACGCGCTCGACGGCCGGCAGGTCCAGCACCGGCACGATGTCCCGCCAGAAGGCGTTGTAGCCGTAGCACAGGTCGGAGAACCGGGTCCGGAACAGCACGTTGGACATGCCGTTGAGGCCGGTGTTGCCCAGGTTGCGCAGCGGCGTGATGTCCTCGCTGCCGCCGGCCGCGCCGTAGCGGGTGCCCTTGGCGAAGTCCGCGCCCGCGGCCAGCGCGGCCAGGAAGTCCGGGATCTCGGCCGGGTCGGCCGAGCCGTCGGCGTCGAACATGACGATCACGTCGCCGGTCGCGGCGAGGAAGCCGCAGGCCAGCGCATTGCCCTTGCCGCGCCGCGTCTGCCGCACCACGCGGATGCCCGGTAACAGTCGGCGCGCGGTGGCCACGGTGTCGTCGACCGAGTCCCCGTCGACCAGGACGACCTCGTGACCGTCGGGTAACTCGGGCAGCACCCGCTCCAGGTTGCGGGCCTCGTTGCGGGCCGGGACGACGATGGTCACGGTGGGGCGTTCGGTACGGGTCATAGTTCGGCTGCCTGCCTCGACGAGCGGGTTTCGCACGGCACGTTTGGAATAATGCTGACGAGTGAACGTGACGTCCAGAGGTGACGTTAAGTAACAACCGGATCGGACGTGTGAACGCGGAATGAATCCCCAGCTCGTCCGGCCATCAGCCTGCGTGGATGAGGCCTGTGAGCCTGTTCACGTGACTTATGCCGGCGATCGGAGGTAACGTCTGGGCCGGGAAGTCGATACGCGGGATGTGAGGGCGCGATGAGGGCCGCGACGCCTGCAGTGTCCGTCTGCGTGCCCGCCTACCAGGCGGAACGCTTCCTGGGCGCGACGATGCGCAGCGTGCTGGCGCAGAATTTCGGCGACTTCGAGCTGCTCGTGGTCGACAACGCGTCGACCGACGGCACCGAAGTTGTTGCACATTCATTCGCCGATTACCGCATACGGGTGATACGGAACCCGAGGGTTCTCCCACTGGCCGAGAACTGGAACCTGGCCGTTCATTCCAGCCGGGCCCCGCTGGTGAAACTGCTGTGCGCGGATGATCTTCTCAGGCCTGATTGTTTGCGGTTACAACATCAGACGCTAATCGGCCGGCCCGATCTGTCGGTGACCGCCTGCCGGCGTGATTTCGTGGACGACGCCGGTCGGCGGCTGGTCGCCGGCCGGGGGCTGCGTGGGCTGATCGGCCGGCACGATCGGACCGCGGTGGCCCGCCGGATCGTGCGCGACGGCGGAAATCCGGTCGGCGAGCCCGGCTCCGTGCTGTTCCGCCGCGAGCACTTCGGCGCGGTCGGCGGCTTCGACGGCCGGCTGCGCTTCCCGATGGACCTCGACCTGTGGCTGCGGCTGCTCGACCATGGCGACTTCCACGGCACCGCCGACAGCCTGGCCGCATTCCGCGTCCGCCCCGGCTCGCTGTCCGGCAAGGCCGGTCGGGCCGAATATGCCGAGCAACGCTCGTACACCCGGCGAATCGGCGGGGTGCGTCCGGTGGACCGGGCACTGAGCTCCGTCAACGCGCCGGCGTCTCGGTTACGCCGACAGGGTCTGTTCCTGCTGGCCGGCCACTACGCTCGGCAACCGTGAACCGGAACGAGCCGATCACCAGCAGGCCCTGCGCCGATCGAACGGGCATCACACTTGACACCGCCGGCCCGACGAGGCGCGCGGACGCCGGTTTGACCGCCAGCGTCACCCAAGCCGGCCCGTGCTGCGAGGCGCGAACGCCGGCCTCACGCAGACCCGGTCCGTGCGACCAGACGCGGACGCCGGGCCTGAGCGACACGCATCACCCAATCCGGCCCGTCCGACAAGGCGCGGACGCCGAGTCTGAGCGACAGCCCCACCAACCGGCCCGTCCGACAAGACGCGGACGCCGGATCCGAGCGACAGCCCCACCCAAATCCAGCCCGTGCGGCGAGGCGCGGACGCCGGGTCTGAGCGGCGGCGTCACCCAGACCCGGTCCGTGCTGGCAGCTAGGCCAAGAGCTTCTCGATCAGCGTCAGCTCTTCCTCGCTGAAGTCCAGGTTGGCCGCCGCGCCGACGCTGTCCTCGATCTGCCGGACGCTGCTCGCCCCGACCAGCGCCGAGGTCACGCGGCCCCCACGCAACACCCAGGCGATGGCCATCTGCGCCAACGTCTGGCCGCGGCCGTGCGCCACCTCGTTCAGTGCCCGCACCCGATCAAGTTGCGCCGCAACGCCTTCGCTCGTCAGGAAGGGGCTGTCACCGGCGGCCCGCGAGCCCTCCGGGATGCCGTTGAGGTAGCGGCCGGTCAACAATCCCTGGGCCAGCGGGGAAAACGCGATCGAGCCGGCCCCGGCCTCGTCCAACGCGTCCAACAGGCCGTCCTCCACCCAGCGGTTCACCATCGAGTACGACGGCTGGTGGATCAGCAGCGGCGTGCCCAGCTCCCGCAGCACGGCCGCGGCCTGGCGGGTCTGCTCGGCCGAGTAGTTCGACACCCCGACGTACAGCGCCTTTCCTTGCTGCACAATGGAATGCAGCGCGCCCATGGTCTCATCGAGCGGCGTCTGCGGGTCCGGACGGTGGTGGTAGAAGATGTCCACATAGTCCAGTCCGGTGCGGCGCAGGCTCGCGTCCAGACTGGACACCAGGTACTTGCGGGAGCCCCACTCGCCGTACGGGCCGTCCCACATCAGGTAGCCGGCCTTGGTCGACACCAGGATCTCGTCCCGGTACGGCCGCAGATCCTCGGCGAACAGCCGGCCGAAGTTCTCCTCGGCCGAGCCGGGCGGCGGGCCGTAGTTGTTGGCCAGGTCGAAGTGCGTGACCCCGAGGTCGAAGGCCCGGCGCAGGATCGCCCGCTGGTTCTCGATCCGGTCCACGCCGCCGAAGTTGTGCCACAGCCCCAGCGACACGGCCGGCAGTTTCAACCCGCTGCGGCCCACCCGGCGGTAGGGCATGGCGCGGTAGCGCGCCCCATCGGCGACGTACGGCATTCGACACTCCCGATCAGCTGCGGATCATTGGTGTGGAAGCCTAACCCGGACGCCACTCGGGGTCGGCGAGCTTGCGCTCCAGCAGATCGGCGTCGACGATCCGGTAATAGCGGCGGTCGGTGACCAGCACGCCTTCCTGGCGCAGCAGGGCCAGGCCGTGCTCCACCGACTTCGGCGAGGCCGTCACCAGTTGGGCCAGCTCCGCCTGTGTCACCCCGCGCACCACCCAGCCGTCGCCCAGTGGCTCGCCCAGTTCCCGGGCCAGATCCAGCAGTTGTCGGGCCAGCCGGGCCGGCACATCGAGGGAGGCGCGGTACTCCTGCCGCCGATCGGCCAGCGACAGCCGGTGCCGCAACAGATCCGTGACGAACCGCAGCACGTCCGGGTCTTCCTCGGCCAGCGCCAGGAACCGGTGCCCCTCCACGTGCACAGCGCGGCCGTGCGTTCTGGCCACGATGGTCGCCGAGCGGCTGGCGCCGGACAGCACGCCGATCTCGCCCAGCACCGCGCCCGGGCCGTAGAAGCCGAGGATCGAGTCCACGCCGTTCTGGCCCGGCAGCACCACCTTCACCGAGCCGGTCTCGATCAGCAGCACCTCGTCGCTCTCCTCGCCGGCCACGCACAGCAGATCCCCGCCGCGAAACGCCGCCAGCCGCCCATGCGCCCGGAGCTTGCCCCTCACGGTTTCGAAGTCCACGCCCTGTTTGCTACCAGGTCCGCAGCTCGCACGGGACCGCTACGGGAGCGCTTCCCCCGAGCGGCGGTCTACTTCCCGCCACGCGGGTCAGGGCAGGGAGTGGCCTCGGGCCGCGGTCCACAGCCGGTACCACTCGACGTTGGTCATCGCCGCCGCCTGCGCCTCGGCGTCGGCGCAGGCCCGGATGCGGTCGGGGTTGGACGTGCCGAGCACGGGTTCGATGCCGGCCGGATGCCGCATCAGCCAGGCCAGCACGATGGCCTCGGCGGTAGTGCCCTTCTCCGCCGCCATGGCGTTGACCAGCTCGTATGCGGCGTCGTCGGTTGCCGCCCTCGGCGCGCCGCTGTAGATGCCCTGGGCCAGCGAGCCCCAGGCCTGGATGCGCACGTTGTTGGCCCGGCAGTACTCGACCGTGCCCTCCGGGAAGCTCAGGCCGCTGCCCTCCGGGTGGTTGACCAGCACCCCGGACTCGACCCAGTCGCGCCGGTGCAGGCTCATCTCCAGCTGGTTGGCCACCAGCGGCTCGTCGAGATGCCGTTGCAGCAGGGACATCTGCGCGGCCGACATGTTCGACACGCCCAGCGCCCCGACCTTGCCCGCCGCCCGCAGCTCGCCGTACGCGTCCGCGACCTCGGCCGGGGCCAGCAGCGGGTCCGGCCGGTGCAGCAGGAGCAGATCGACCCGCTCCACGCCGAGCCGCCGCAGGCTGGCGTCCACCCGCTCCAGGATCGCCGGCCCGGACAGGTCGTAGTACGCCTGGAGACCGCTTTCCCCCAGCCGGATCCCGCATTTGGTCTGGATCCGCACCCGGTCCAGCAGCGTCGGGTCGCGCTTGAGCACCTCGCCGAAGACCTGCTCGGCCTTGCCGACGCGGTAGATGTCGGCGTGGTCGAACCAGCTGATGCCGATCTCCAACGCCGCGTGCACGGCCCGCTCCGCCGCGTCCACATCGGTGCCGGTGAACGGCGCGTCGTCCCAGGTGCCGCCGAGGCCCATGCAGCCGTAGATCATGGTCACCTGCCGACTGTAGAGCGGCGGCCCGGTCCGCGCGCCTCCTGGAAGGGGAGATCCGGCACGGCTATTCTGGATCGCCCGCCGTTGTTCGCCGCCGACCATGGGGTTTGCCGAAGCATGAGCGACTCGTCCGCCGTCCTGCCGGGATATCCGGACCCGCTGTGGATCCAGGCGGTGACGCTCGTGCGCGGGGAGATCGAACGCGGGATCCTCAAGCCGGGAATGCGGCTGGCCCCGGAGCGCGAGCTGTGCCAGCAGTTGGGCATCAGCCGGGTGACGCTGCGCCGGGCGCTGGGCCATCTGGTCGAGGAAGGCGTGCTGAGCGCGTCCCGCGGCCGCGGCTGGTACGTCAGCCAGACCGTGCAGCCACGCAAGGAGTGGCCCAACACTCTGGAGTCGTTCACCGAGACCGCGGCGCGGATGGGCCTGCAACCGCGCTCCGAGGTGCTGCAGAACCGCGTCGACCCGGCGACGATCGACCAGGCCGAGCAGCTGGGCATCGCGCCCGGCACGCAGCTGTTCACGCTGGAGCGGGTCCGGCTGCTCAACGACATGCCGATCGGCCTGGATCTGACCCGGATGGCCTTCGGCCTGGCCCCGCACCTGCCCATCCTCGACTTCGGAGAACGCTCCCTGTACGCGGAGCTGGCCGCGGCCGGCGTCGAACCGGTGCGGGCGGACTCGACCATCGAGGCGACCAAGGCCGACGACCGCACCGCCCGCCACCTGGAGATCGAGCCCGGCGAGCCGATCCTGGTCATGCACCAGGTGGCCCTCAACGCCAACGGCGACCCGCTGTTCACGTCGACCATCCGCTATGCCGGCGAGCGCTACCGCCTGCGGACCTCGTTCAGCCGCGCGGCCGGCTGACCACCACGCCCTTCACGAAGTCGGGGCCGGCGGCTTCCATGTCGGCGAAGGCCTGGTCGATCTGGTCCAGGGCATACCGATGGGTGACCAACTGGGCGTAGCTGAAGCGGCGCTGGGCGATGAGGTCCAGGGTGACGGCCATGGCGGCGATGGTGCGGGTGCGGTCGGGGCAGAAGCCGTTGACCACGGTGACGCCCTTGTACCAGAGGTCCATGTCCATCTTGGCGTCGCCGGCATGGTGATAGCCGACGACGTTGAGGGTGCCGAAGGGCCGCACGAGACGGCCGGCGGTGGCCAGGCCAGGGGTCACACCGGTGGCTTCGAGCACCAGGTCGAAGCGGGCATCGGCGGCACGGCCGGACTCGCCGACGTACTCGGCCGGGAGCTCGTCGGGGGCGAAGACGACATCCGCGCCGTGCGAGAGCGCTCTCGTACGGCGGGTGGGGTCGGGGTCGACGCCGAGGATGAGGCCAGGCGCATGGCGTTTGGCCAGCTGGAGCAGACCGAGGCCCATGAAGCCCAGACCGACGACAGCAACGCGGCCGCCTGCGGTCACCGGCGACCGCGAGAGCGCTTCCTCAAGCACGGCGACGGGCTCGCCGAAGGCATGGGCGGGCTCGATGCCGGCGGGCACGGGCAGCAGGGCGGCAGCGTCCATTACGGACAGTGAGGCGAAGCCCTCGCCGCCGAGACCGGTGACGAGATCGCCGACGGACCACTGCGTGGCCTGATTTCCGACCGCCACGACACGGCCGGCGATCTCGTGCCCGAGGCGCAGCGGCGCCGAAGCGGGGTCATGATCACGCCAGGCCGACAGGTCGGACGTGCAGACACCGCACGCCAGCACCTCGACCAGCACCTGGTCGGCGGCGGGCACGGGATCGGGCAGCTCGACGACCTCGGACGTGCGCGGGCCGACCAGCTGGCTGAGTCTCATGCTCGTCTCCGGTGGTTTGAAGTGGTATGCGGTGGATTGGTGACCTGCCGCACGCCGGGATGCCGTACAAGATGGTCGCATCACGTTTTCATAGCGTCACTACTCTGTTCGCCCCCTAGACAGTAGCGTGCCGTCTGACCACGCTGGTATGCCGTGGTATGCATCTGGTACGTCGTCCGTCAGGGCGTGAAGGGAGCCGGCCCATGCGCACCGTGCTCAGGAAGCTCGGCTTCTACGTGCTCACGGCCTGGGTCGCGATCAGTCTGAACTTCCTGATCCCCCGAGTCATGCCGGGCGACCCGGCCGAGCACCTGATCAACCAGTTCCACGGCAAGCTCGGCCCGGCCGCCATCCAGGCGCTGCGCGTCCTGTTCGGACAGCCGGACGCCAGCCTGTGGACCCAGTACCTCAACTACTGGCGCAGCATCCTGACCGGCGACTTCGGCATCTCCTACGCCTACTACCCGGCCGACGTGGGCACCGTGCTGGGCCAGAGCATGTTCTGGACGCTGGGCCTGATCACCGCCTGCACGATCCTGGGCTTCCTGATCGGCACCGGCCTTGGCATCCTGGCCGGCTGGAAACGCGGCACCTGGCTGGACTCGCTGATACCGGTGACCACGTTCCTGTCGTCCATCCCGTACTTCTGGTTCGCGATCATCATCGTGTTGGTCTTCGCCATCACGCTGAACTGGTTCCCGTTGTCCGGCGGCTACTCCGTCGACACCACCATCGGCTTCAGCGGCGACTTCATCGCCAGCGCGCTGTACTACGCGGTGCTGCCGGCGGCGACCATCGTGCTGACCTCGGTCGGCGGCTGGCTGATCAGCATGCGCAACATGATGGTGACCACGCTGTCCGAGGACTACGTCCGGCTGGCCGAGGCCAAGGGCCTGTCGCGGCGGCGGGTCATGTACAAATACGCCGCCCGCAACGCGATGCTGCCGTCGCTGTCCGGTTTCGCGATGTCGCTGGGCTTCGTGATCGGCGGCTCGATCGTCACCGAGGTGGTCTTCAACTACCCCGGCCTCGGCACCACCCTGTTCAAGGCGGCGCAGGCCGCGGACTACCCGCTGATGTCGGCCATCTTCCTGCTGATCACGATCATGGTGCTGGTGGCCAATCTGCTCGCGGACGTCGTCTACGTGTTCCTCGACCCGAGGACGAGGGAGGGCTGATCATGGCCATGCAACCCGCGGTCCTCGTCGACGCCGAACAGGTGGAACCGGAGCCGGGCCGGCTGTGGCTGCGCGCGCTGCGCGCCCCGCTGACCCTGACCGGCGTGATCATCACGATCGTTTTTGTCGTCCTCGCGGTGATCGGTCCGTGGATCGCGCCCTACGACCCGTCGGCGGTCAGCGACGCGGCCACCGCTCCCCCGTCCTTCGACCACTGGCTGGGCACCACGCAGAACGGCCAGGACATCCTGTCCCAGATGCTCTACGGCGCGCAGGCGTCGATGTTCGTCGGCCTGGGCGCGGCGGTGGTCACGACCGTGCTTTCGGTGCTGGTCGGCGTCACCGCCGGCTATCTCGGCGGCACCAGCGACGAGCTGCTCTCCTTGCTGGCCAACGTCTTCCTCGTGCTGCCGGGCCTGCCGCTGACCATCATCCTGGCCGCCTACCTGCCGCACAGCGGCTCGCTCGGCATCATCCTGGTGATCGCGCTGACCGGCTGGGCCTGGGGCGCCCGGGTGTTGCGGGCGCAGACCCTGTCCCTGCGCAAGCGGGACTTCGTCGAGGCGGCCCGGGCCACCGGCGAGCGCACGTCGAAGATCATCCTGCGGGACATCCTGCCCAACCAGCTCGCGGTGATCGCCGCGTCCTTTCTGGGCACGGTGACCGGTGCCATCCTCACCCAGGCCAGCCTGGCGTTCCTCGGCCTGACCGACGTGACGCAGTGGTCGTGGGGCACGATCCTGTACTGGGCCCAGGCCGACAGCGCGCTGCTGACCAACTCGTGGTGGTGGTTCGTGCCGGCCGGCCTGGCCATCGCGCTCATCGGCACCGCGCTGTCGCTGGTCAACTTCGGCATCGACGAGTTCATCAACCCCCGCCTGCGGCAGGCCGGGATCGGCACCAAGAAGGCCCAGCGGGCCCAGGTCTCCCGCCGGCGCACCAAACGTGTCAAGCGGACCGGCGGACGGCAGCCGCGTCCGGTGGGCGCGCCGTTCACGGCCGACAGCACGGACGTCATCCTGGACGTCCGTGGCCTCAAGGTGAACTACGGCGTCGTCACCGCCGTCGACGATGTCTCGTTCACCTTGAGGCGGGGGGAAGTTCTCGGTATCGCCGGCGAGTCCGGCTCCGGTAAGTCCACCCTGGCCTATGCCATCACCCGACTGCACAAGCCGCCGGCCGAGATCCCGCAGGGCGAGATCCGGTACACCAACGCGGACGGGTCCACCGTGGACGTGCTGGCGATGGACGACGACGAGCTGCGGGCCTTCCGCTGGGAAGAGCTGTCCATCGTCTTCCAGTCGGCGATGCACGCGCTCAACCCGATCATGCGCGTCGGCGAGCAGATCGAGGACGCGCTGGTGGCGCACCGGCCCGGCATGGCAGTCCCGGAACGGGCCGCACGGGTGGTGGAACTCCTGGGCATCGTCGGCATTCCGGCCGACCGCGCCGGCTCCTACCCGCACGAGCTGTCCGGCGGCATGCGGCAGCGGGCGATGATCGCGGTCGGGCTGGCGCTCGACCCCGAGATCATCGTCATGGACGAGCCGACCACCGCGCTGGACGTGGTGATCCAGCGGCAGATCATCGACAAGATCATGGAACTCAAGGACCGGCTGGGCTTCTCGGTCATCTTCATCACCCACGACCTGTCGCTGCTGATCGAGATGTCCGACACGATCGCCGTGATGTACGGCGGCAAGATCGTGGAGATGGGCGCGGCCAAGGACTTCCACGAGCGGCCGCAGCACCCCTACAGCCGCGGCCTGCTGGAGTCGTTCCCGACGCTGAGCGGCCCGAAGAAGGAGCTGTCCGGCATTCCCGGCTCGCCGCCGGACCTGCGGCGGCTGCCCAGCGGCTGCTCGTTCCGGCCGCGCTGCCCGGCCGCGTTCGACGCCTGCGCCGAGCACGAGCCGAGGCTGTACCGGATCGGGACGTCCGAGGCCGCGTGCCTGCTGTACTCCGAGGAGCACGCCATGAAGGTGGGTGAGACCGCGTGACCGCACCGGTGTTGGAGGCCGTCGACGTCACCAAGCACTTCCCGGTGCGCGGCCTGGCCAAGCGCGGCGGGGCGCGGGTCGTGCACGCCGTGGACAACGTGTCGCTGAAGCTGTACGCGGGCCGGATCACCGCCCTGGTCGGCGAATCCGGCTCGGGAAAGTCCACTCTGGCCCGGCTGCTGGCCCAGCTGTACCCGTTGACCAGCGGCGAGATCCGGCTGCACGGCCACCCCGTGCAGGCCACCCGGGGCAAGGCGTTCCGCGAGCACGTCAGCCGGGTGCAGCTGATCCTCCAGGACCCGTTCGCCTCGTTCAACCCGGTCGCCTCGATCGCCAGCACGCTGCGCCGCGCGGTGTCCATCCACCATGCCGACAAGGGTGCCGACGAGCAGTTGGCCGTGATCGACGACCTGCTGACGCAGACGAACCTCGTGCCACCACGTCAGTTCACCCAGAAGTTCCCGCACGAGCTGTCCGGCGGGCAGCTCCAGCGGGTGTCCATCGCCCGTGCGCTGGCCGCCGGCCCAGAGGTGTTCCTGGCCGACGAGCCGGTGTCCAGTCTGGACGTGTCGATCCGGCTGGGCATCCTGAACCTGTTGCGCCGCTTGACCGAAGAGCGGGACGTGGCCATGCTCTACGTCACGCACGACATCGCGTCGGCCCGCTACTTCGCCGCCGACACCGCCGTGATGTACGCCGGCGAGATCGTGGAGACCGGCCCGTCGGAGACCGTCACCCAGCAGGCCGCGCACCCGTACACGCAGCTGCTGATCTCCTCGGCCCCGGACCCGTCGCGCAAGGATGCCAACCGGGTCAAGGATATCGGGCAGCCGCCGAGCCTGATCTCGCCGCCCAGCGGCTGCCGGTTCCATCCGCGCTGCCCGTTCGCGATGCAGCGCTGCCAGCAGGAGAAGCCGCCGACCTTCGAACTCGCCGACGGCCACACCGCCCGGTGCTGGCTGTACGCGGACAAACCAGCACCGGCTGCGCCAGAAAGGCCAGATGCCCAGTGACCAACGAGGCTCACATCACCAGAAGGACCCTGCTGGCGGGCATGCTCGCCACCGCGGGCGGGCTCGCCGTCGCCGCCTGCTCGCCGGGCGGCGG
>DASWRQ010000294.1:0-12724 GCA_036403095.1 Kutzneria sp.
GCCAACGCCTCGTACAGGGCCTTCACCTGCTCGGGTGTCAGGTGGTCGAAGATCCGCTCGCGCACGGCCGTCACGTGGGCTGGAGCGGACTCGGAGATCTTGTGCCAGCCCTCGTCGGTGAGGGTGGCGACGACGGAGCGACGCTGACCGGCGGCGTGGGAGCGGGTGAGCCAGCCGTTGGCCTCCAGCTTGGCGGCGGCATGGGACAACCGCGACAGGGAGCCGTTGGTGGCCAGGGCGAGGTCGCTCATGAGCCGGGACCGGGTGGGCGACTCCGACAGCATGGCCAGCACGTAGTACTCGTAGCGGGTGAGCCCGGCGTCCCGCCGCAGCTGCGAGTCGACGTCGGACAGCAGTCGTTCACTGAGCCCGTGCAGCCGCATCCACAGGCCGAGTTCGTCGTTGTTCAGCCAGTGCGGCTCCATGGCGGCATGGTAACCCGGGCCCTAAATACGACCATGGTTGTTTCCTCAACTGTGTCCGGCACCCGATCGACTGGCGAGGGTTGACCGGAACGGCGAATAAGACCAAGATTTGTTGGCGAAACTTCGGAGGCGTGCCAAGGGAGCGGGCGGCGTGGCGCAGCAGCGGTTCGTGATCGTCGGGGGCGGCCTGGCCGGCGCGAAGGCGGCGGAGGCCCTGCGCGACAAGGGGTACGACGGCCGGCTCACGCTGGTCGGCGACGAGCGGCACCTGCCGTACGAGCGGCCGCCGCTGTCCAAGGACCATCTGGCCGGCAAGGCCGACCGGGACAGCATGACGGTGCACCCGGCGGCCTGGTACGACGAGCACGGCGTGGAGCTGGCGCTGGGCATCGGGGTCAGCCGCATCGACCGCGACGGCCACCGCGTGCAGCTGGCCGACGGCAGCTCCCAGCCGTACGACAAGCTCCTGTTGGCCACGGGCGCGAGCCCGCGCCGGCCACCGATCCCGGGTGCGGACGCGCTGGGCGTGCACTACCTGCGCCGGATCGAGGACTCGGAGTCCATCCGCGACGCCTTCAGCACCGCCGCCCGCATCGTCGTGGTCGGCGGCGGCTGGATCGGCCTCGAAGTCGCGGCCGCGGCGCGGCAGGCCGGGGTCGCCGTCACGCTGCTGGAGGCGGCCTCGCTGCCACTGCTGCGCGTGCTCGGCCCGGAGGTGGCGCCGGTGTTCGCCGACCTGCACCGCCAGCACGACGTCGACCTCCGCTTCGACGCGAACGTCGCCGAGATCGCCGCCACGGGCGTGAAACTGGCCGACGGCACGGAGATCGCCGCCGACGCCGTGGTGGTCGGCGTCGGCGTGGCCCCCAACACCCAGCTGGCCGAGCGGGCCGGCCTGCACGTCGACAACGGCATCGTCGTCGACGCCGCGCTGCGCACCACCGACCCGGACATCGTCGCCGCCGGTGACGTCGCCAACGCCTTCCATCCCGTGCTGGGCAAGCACATCCGGGTCGAGCACTGGGCCAACGCGCTGAGCCAGCCGCCGGTCGCCGCCGCCACCATGCTCGGCGCGACGGCCAGCCACGAGGACCTGCCCTACTTCTTCACCGACCAGTACGACCTGGGCATGGAGTTCGTCGGCGATCCGACCGGCCACGACCGCGTCGTGCTGCGCGGCGACGTCGCCGGCCACGAGTTCATCGCCTTCTGGCTCAAGGACAACCGGGTGCTGGCCGGCATGAACGTCAACGTCTGGGACGTCGTCGACCCGATCAGGGCGCTGATCCGCTCGAAGGCCCCCGTCGACCCCGAGGCGTTGGCCGATCCCGCAAAGCCCCTCCCGGCAGCCGAATAGTCCTTCCGGCGCTCATCGCGAGCGAATGGAACGGAGCACCCGGATCACCGAGCCCGACAGGCGTGTGGTCCGCCCGCCGCCGACCGGCGGTTCCATGAACGGCTGGAACTTGTCCGGGAAGCCGGGCATGGTGCAGCCGATGCAGATGCCGCCGACGTTGGGGCAGCCGCCGACCCCGTTGATCCAGCCCCGTTTCGGCACGTTGCACTGCACCACCTGGCCCCAGCAGCCCAGCTTCACCAGGCAGCGCGACGAGCCGTGGTGCTCGGCGAACTCGTCCTGCTCGAAGTAGCTGGCCCGGTCGCAGCCGTCGTGCACGGTCGTGCCGAACAGCCACTTCGGCCGCAGCAACTCGTCCAACGGCAGCGCCGGCTCCGGACTGCCGTACTGGTAGAGCAGATGCAGCAACGTCTCGGAGAGGTTGTCGGGCTGCACGGGGCAGCCGGGCACGCACACGATCGGGATGCCGGCCTTGGACTTCCACTCCCAGCCCAGGTAGTCCGGCACGCCCATCGCGCCGGTCGGGTTGCCGGCCATGGCGTGGATGCCGCCGTACGCGGCGCAGGTGCCGGCGGCCAGCACGGCCCAGGCCTTGGGGGCCAACCGGTCCAGCCACTCACTGGCGGTGATCGGCTGCCCGGTGGCCGGATCGGTGCCGAAGCCGGTCCAGTAGCCCTCGGCCTTGTTCGTCTCGTCGGCCACGGAACCCTCGACGACCAGCACGAACGGGTCCAGCTCGCCCCGGTCGGCCCGGTGCCACCATGCCATGAAGTCGGGGCCGTTGTCGTAGGACAGCATCGGCCAGTGCATGGCGATCCGGGGCAGTCCGGGCAGCCCGCCGAGCACGATCTCCTCGATACTGGGCTGGGTGGCGGCGGTCAGCGCGACGGAGTCGCCGTCGCAGCCGAGCCCACCGTTGATCCACAGGACGTGCAACTCGCTCATCGGTCGCCTCCCGCGCCGGCAACGATACTGGTGAAACCGGCCGTTGTCGGCGAAAATCCGGGCACGGCACGCGGCGAGAGGCGGCAGGTGTGGAACCGGTCGAGGTGCTCCCGATCGAGGTGCGCACGCGTGTGTTCGCCGCGCGGCCGGGCTCGGTGCCCGAGATCCGCGAGTTCATCCGGCAGTGCGCGGTCGACGTGCCGCTGGCCGAGGCGGACGGCCACGAGGTGTCCAACGCCGTGTTCCGGGCCATGCTGGACGCCGCCGGGCCGGACGGCGCGGTCCAGGTCTCCTGCCGCACCTATCCCGACTACGTCGAGTTCGACGTCCTGCGCACGGTCGCCGAGCCGGCCGATCCGACGCCGGCCGGCGGCACCTTCGCCGACTGGATCACCGATGTGCTGCGGCGCGAGGGCATGAGCCGCGAGGCCGCCGCGAAGCAGCTGGGCGTGTCGGCCAAGACGGTGAGCCGGTGGGCCGGCGGCGAGACCGAGCCTCGGCTGCGGGAGCTGCGGCGGATCCAGGAACGCTTCGGGGACGTCGGGCTGCGCTGATCTGTCAGACACCGAAGGCCTCCGCCGCGCGGTGACCGGGCACGGCCAGCTCGACGGTGCAGCCCGCGGCGTCCGAGCTGACGTCCAGCCACTCGCAGATCTGGTTGGTCAGCCACAGGCCGTCGCCGTCGGCCAGCTCCTGGCCCGGCGGGCGGAACCCGACGAACGGATGCGCCGGCAGCGGCCGGTCCCCACGCAGCGTGCAGACGACCCGGCCGGCGCTGGGCCGAACCCACACCGACACTCCGGTGATGCCGTGCCGGAGCAGGTACGTGATCGACTCCCCCACCGCGATGCCGAAGGTGGCCACGGCATCCTCGTCCGGCAGCAGCGGCGTCGCCTTGTCCAGCACGTACCGCCGCACCGCGCCGAGATCGCCGTCGAAGCGGTAGAAGTCGCCGGCCACGGCCACCGTGCCGGCGGTCGAGTGGCTGCGGGCGAAGTCGGCCGGGGCCATGAACTCCGGCGACGGCCGGGTCTGGCCGCCGGTGACGAACTCGGGGTGGGTGCGGCGGGCGTCGTCGACGATGCCGGGCTCGACGATCCTGGTGTCGTACGGGCAGATCAGCCGGATGTCGGCGTCGGCCAGCACCACGTTGACGCCGGCTTCCATCCGCTGCCACGCGTCGACCTCGCGGCGGGAGCGCCCGGTCCACACCGGTTCGGCGATCACCCGCACCACGCTGCCGCCGTGCTGGGCCCAGTAGCGGTGGATCGCCGCGGCCCGCAGCGGCGGCCGGCGGCCGAAGTAGGCCGCCTCGGCGTAGTCGACGCCGTCGGCCTCCTCGCCCATCGCGTCCCGCAGCAGCTCCAGGTTGGCCGAGGTGGTGGCGACCAGCACCGGCTCGCCGCGGGCCAGGCCCTCGCGGACGAACGGGACCGCCATGGTGACGAACTCGGCGTCACTGTCGTAAAGACAACCCTGGTGCCGTAGGCCGGATGTCATCGCACCGTCCGATGCCGCGGGGATTTCCGGGCCGAGACTACGCGTCGAACCGGGCAAAAGGAATTGGCGAAATCGCACGGACACTTCTGTCTCTTCGGCCGCGGAATTGCGCGACAGAATTGTCCTACGCGTGGATCACCTCGTACTCGGCCGAGCCGCCGCGGCGCATGAACCGCAGGCCCACCAGCAGCCGCCGCAGCCCGGCCACGTCGTCGCCGGCCTGGACGAGGTGGTCGTTGACCTGGGCCTCGGTGAGCTTGCGGTCGTTCGGCAGCAATGTGCACAGCACCGCCGGGTCGGGTTGGACAACGCCTGCAACGCGGCCGCCGCCGCACTCAGCTTCGCGGACATCGGCGGAGGGTAGCCCGGCCCGGTCGTCGGCCGCGATCGATTACCGCGCAACCGCTTGTCGCGGCTCCGCGGTCAGCCACGGCGAACTCCTTCGAGTGATGTCGACCGGCAGGACCGTCCGAGATTCGCGTACCGCTACCCCCTAGGGGTATAAAGGCAGGGAGCCCGTGACTCCCCCGCAGCCGGCCGCGTCGTGGGCCACCGACCACAGGAGGACGACGATGCACGGCTACGCCGACAACAAAGAGGCGCACCTGCGTCGCCTGCGCCGGATCGAAGGTCAGGTCCGCGGACTGCAGCGCATGATCGACGAGGACAAGTACTGCATCGACATCCTGACGCAGATCTCCGCCGCGACCAGGGCGTTGCAGGCGGTGTCCCTGTCGCTGCTCGACGAGCACCTCCGGCACTGCGTCACCGACGCCATCGCCGAGGGCGGCGCGAGCGCCGACGAGAAGATCAAGGAGGCCGGCGACGCGATCGCGCGCCTGGTCCGCTCCTGACGAGAACCGATTCCCCCGAGGAGAGAACACCGAATGGCCGAGAACACCTACACCGTCCAGGGCATGACCTGCGGCCACTGCGTCAGCTCGGTGACCGAGGAGGTCAGCGAGGTGACGGGTGTGCGGCAGGTGGACGTCGACCTGGCCACCGGCCGGCTGACCGTGGTCAGCGACGTCGACGTGCCGGCGGCCGACATTCGCGCGGCTGTCGAGGAGGCGGGCTACCAGCTGGTCGGCTGACGCCCAAGGCCCGTCGGCGTGAAGGCGGCGGGCCACTCACTCTCCCCGGAGGAGCCTCGATGACTTCCGCGACGCGGCTCGGTCGGCACGAGGTCGAGCTGTCCATCGGCGGCATGACCTGCGCCTCCTGCGCGAACCGCATCGAACGCAAGCTCAACAAGGTGGACGGCGTGACCGCCACCGTCAACTACGCCACCGAGAAGGCCCGGGTCAGCTTCCCGGACTCGGTCGCGCCCGCGGACCTGGTGCAGGTCGTCGAGGCCGCCGGCTACACGGCCGAGCTGCCGGCGGACAAGCCCGCCGACGACAAGCCCGAGGCCGATCCGCTGCGGCAGCGCCTGATCGTGTCGGCGACGCTGGCCGTGCCGGTGATCCTGCTGTCGATGGTCCCGCTGCTCCAGTTCCCGAACTGGCAGTGGCTGGCGCTGACGCTGGCCAGCCCGGTGGTCGTCTGGGGTGCGCTGCCGTTCCACCGCGCCGCCTGGACCAACCTGACGCACGGCGCGGCCACCATGGACACGCTGATCTCGATGGGTGTCGGCGCGGCCTACCTGTGGTCGCTGTACGCGCTGTTCCTCGGCGACGCCGCGATGCCGACGACCGGCATGACGATGATGGCCGGCATGGACATCTATCTGGAGGTCGCCGCCGGGGTCACGGTGTTCATCCTGGCCGGCCGGTACTTCGAGGCCCGGTCCAAGCGCCGCTCCGGGGCGGCTCTGCGCGCGCTGCTCGAGCTCGGCGCGAAGGACGTCGCGGTGCTGCGTGACGGCCGCGAGCGCCGGATTCCGTTGGGAGAGCTCAGGGTCGGCGACGAGTTCGTGGTCAGGCCGGGCGAGAAGATCGCCACCGACGGCGTGATCGCCGAGGGCAGCTCGGCCGTCGACATGAGCATGCTCACGGGCGAGTCGGTGCCGGTGGAGGTGCGCAGCGGCGACGCTGTGGTCGGCGCGACGGTCAACGCCGGCGGGCGGCTCGTGGTCCGCGCGACCCGGGTCGGCGCCGACACGCAGCTGGCACAGATGGCCCGGCTGGTCGAGGAGGCGCAGAACGGCAAGGCGGCCGTGCAGCGCCTGGCCGACCGGGTGTCCGGGGTGTTCGTGCCGGTGGTGATCATGCTGGCGCTGGGCACGCTCGTGGTCTGGCTGGCGACCGGCAATCCGGCCGAGGCCGCGTTCACCGCGGCCGTCGCGGTGCTGATCATCGCCTGCCCGTGCGCGCTGGGCCTGGCCACGCCGACCGCGCTGCTGGTCGGCACCGGTCGCGGGGCGCAGCTAGGCATCCTGATCAAGGGGCCGGAGGTGCTGGAGTCCACCCGGCGGGTGGACACGGTGGTGCTGGACAAGACCGGCACCGTCACCGAGGGCCGGATGAGCCTGGTCTCCGTGCACGTTCTCGACGGTGTCCCCGAGGAGGAAGCGCTTCGGCTGGCCGGCGCGTTGGAACACGCCTCGGAACACCCGATCGCCCGGGCCATCGCCGCCGGGGCGGCCGACCGGATGGGCAAGCTGCCGGCCGTTGATGAGTTCCGCAACGAGGAAGGCCTTGGCGTGCAAGGTCTTGTCGACGGCAAGGCGGTCCTGGTCGGCCGGGACCGGTTGCTGGCGCAGTGGGGCCTCCAGCTGGACGACTCGTTGTCGGCGGCCAAGCAGGCCGCCGAGCGGGCCGGCCGGACCGCCGTTGTGGTGGCCTGGGACGGCGCCGCACGGGCAGTGCTGGTGGTCGCCGACACCGTGAAGCCGACCTCGGCCGAGGCCGTCGCCGGCCTGAAGGCGTTGGGGCTCAAGCCGGTTCTGCTCACGGGCGACAACGCCGACGTGGCCCGCGCGGTCGCCGCCGAGGTCGGCATCGACGAGGTCATCGCCGAGGTGCTGCCGGCCGACAAGGTGGATGTGGTGGCCCGGTTGCAGCGCGAGGGCCGGGTCGTGGCGATGGTCGGCGACGGCGTGAACGACGCCGCCGCGCTGGCTCGAGCCGATCTCGGCCTGGCCATGGGCACCGGCACCGATGTGGCCATCGAGGCCAGCGACCTCACCCTGGTGCGCGGCGACCTGCGGGCCGCCGTCGACGCCATCCGGTTGTCCCGCAAGACCTTGGGCACCATCAAGGGCAACCTGTTCTGGGCCTTCGCCTACAACGTGGCCGCCCTGCCGCTGGCCGCCCTCGGCCTGCTCAACCCCATGATCGCCGGCGCCGCGATGGCGTGCTCCTCGCTGTTCGTGGTCAGCAACAGCCTCCGCCTGCGCCGCTTCCGCTGACGGCTGCACCGAAGTTGGAGCGGTATGAGGCAGCCGATCCGGCGCACCCCTAGAGCGCCGGATCGGCCACCATCCCCCGCGCAACAGCAACAATTTGGCGACGATGGCTTCGCCGCTGCAGCGAAACCGTACAGCACATCCGAGCCGTTTCGCTACGCTGAGATGAAGTGGTACGGATGTGCAGAACACTCGACCTGACGCTGGTTCGTAGCTCAACTACATGGAATACTGGTTCCGTAACGCCGGCCTGGGGAGAGCGGAGACATGAGCACCGATCGCGAGACACCGACGACGCTGAGCGATCGGCTCAACCGCCTGTTCGACGCGCGCCGGCCCACGGACGCCCCCGAGCGGGCCTACACCAACCGCGAGGTGGTGACCGCCTGCAAGGCCGCCGGCCTCGAGTTGTCCGAGTCGCACCTGTCCGAGCTGCGCCGCGGCGTCAAGCAGAACCCCACGCTGCGCACCCTGCAGGCCATCGCCTCCTTCTTCCAGGTGCAGGTCGGCTACTTCACCGACGCCGAGATCCCGGCCGAGGTGGACCGCGAGCTCACCAGGCAGGCCGCCAAGCTGGCGCAAACGCTTGCCGCCAACGCGGCGGCCCAGGACGAGCTGCGCGCCGCGACCCAGGAGCTCCAGCAGGCCATGCGTGAATCCGGCGTCACGAAGATGGCCCAACGCGGCATGGTCAACGCCCGCACCGCCCGCGAGCAGGCGTCGATGATGCGCGCGCTGGCCAAGGCCCTCGTCGACGTCAACGACGAAGACACCTGACCATCCCCGACCTGCGCATGCCCTACCCGGACGCGGATCGGGCGGAGATCGCCGTCCGATCGGGTGGCGTGCCGGTCAGCTCGCCGGACCCGGTGCGCGGACTGTTGCAGGCTGTCCTGGACGAGACCGGCACGACGGAGCTCATGCTGACCACGCCGGTGTACGGGCACGCGGTGCGCCGCCGCTCGTACGAGCTGGTCGGCAAGATCGCCCCGTTGCTCGAGTGAGGGGTGTCGATGGGGCGGTACGACCGGCTGCGCGAGTTTAGGCGGCTCGACCCGGAACGCGACTACCACCGCATCTACCGGGACATGGCGCTGCTGGAGTTCCCGTGGGACCTGACCATGGGCATCCAGCTCGGCTTCTACCGGAACTTCGCGGTGCCGGGCATCAGCGCGCTGCTGGACCGCACCGGCCGGATGACCGCGCACACCCAGCGACGCCTGGACAACACCGGCATCCTGATCTTCGAAGCCATCCATTACGGCCTTGAGCACGAGCGAGGCCGGGCGGCGGTGCGGCAGATCCGGCGGCTGCACGGCGCGGCGGTACGGCAGGTCAGCACGCCCGAGCAGCCGTGGCGGATCCCCAACCACGAATTCGTCTACGTGCTGGGCACCTTCGTGATTCCGGCGCTGCGCTGGCTCGACCTGTACGCCTGGCGGCCGATCTGCTGCCACGAGCGGACCGCGATGTTCCGCTTCTACCAAGAGCTGGGCCGGCTGCTGGGAGTGCGGGACGTGCCGCCGACGCTGCCCGAGTTCGAGGCGTGGTTCGACACGTACGAACGGGAGCATTTCGCCTATACCGCCGAGAATCAGCGGCAGTGGGACGCCACCCGCACCCAGCTCACCGAGCTGTTCGCCGCGTGGCTGCCCGGGCCGCTGGCAGCGGCCGGCCGCCGCTTTGCCGACACGATGGCCAATGCGCTGCTGGACGACCGGTTGCGGGCGGCGCTGGGAGTCGGTCCGGCGCCGGCGTGGGCGGTCCGCGCGGCCCGGGTTGCGTTCAAGGCCCGCGGTGTTGTAGTCCGCTGGCTGCCGGTCCGGAAAAGCCCGCTCTACCAGGACGAACTGGCCACACCGAGCTACCCTGACGGCTACCGGATCGAGCACATCGGCCACTGACCGTCCCCAGTGGACTGCCCCTTCGTCGGCAATCGGCCTTGCCGGCCGGCCGTGGTCGCTAGTGTTGATGCCATGTCGATCCCACCCGGTCTGCTGGCCCGGCGCACCACGGAACTGCCGCGCCAGCTCTGGCACCTCGGCGGCCTGATGTCGATCCGGGTCACCGCCGGGGACACCGAAGGCGCGTTGAGCGTCGTCGAACAGCGGGCGCTGCGCGGCTATGCCACGCCGCCGCACGTGCACTCCCGTGAGGACGAGACCCTGGTTGTGCTGGAAGGGGAACTGGAGTACACCGTCGGCGGCCGCGACGGCGTGCTGCGCGCCGGCCAGTCGGCGTTCCTGCCCCGGCACAAGGCCCACCGGTTCACGGTGACCTCCGAGCGGGCGCACTACCTCCTGCTGATCACGCCCGGCGGCTTCGAGGAGATGTTCCAGGTCGTCAACTTCCCCGCGCCCGAGGAGCGAATGCCGGGCGAGGACGCCCATCCGGCCACCGATCCGGCCGTGATGGCGGCCGAGTCGGCGGCCCGCGGCACCACGATCTTCCGGGACGATCCGGCCGAGCGGGCCCGTCAGGTCGCAATGCTGGCCGCCGGACCCGGCACGGCCGCGTCCTATCATTACCTGGCCTCGCTGATCGCCGGCCCCGGTCCGGTGTTCGACGACGTGATCGACGGGCTCGTCCTTGCCGCGCAACGAATTCCGCAGGACCCTGGGCACGCTCGGGCGCTGATCCTGCTCGGCATCCTGGCCGAGACCTCGCCCGAGGCCGTTTCCTCGCGGCTGCCGGACATCCTCGCCGCCGTCGGGCCGGACCAACCCGAATCCGTGTTGCTGGCGTTGGCGTTCCTCGGCGCGCACTTCCGTGAGCACGCCCCGGCCGTGCTGACCACGTTGGCCGGTCTGGACAACGAGGACCGCCAACGGCTGGAGCGCTGCCTCGCCGAGGCCGACCCCACCCGGATCGGGCGCTCGTGGCCCACGCCCGCGCTGTGGGAGCTCAGCGAGGCCGAGCAGGAGCTGGATCGCCGCTGGCGGGCCGACGGGGATTGGGACGCCGCGACCGTGCGGGCCATCTGGGACGCCGAGACCACCTCGCTGCTCGCCTTCATGGGCGCCAAGGCCGATCACCACGTGGAACGGAACGCCCGTGTCTGACCTCCTCGACCTCCTCGCCTGCCCCAGCTGCCTCGGGCCGCTGACCACCGTCGCCGACGGCGTCGAGTGCACCACCGGCGGGCACACCTATCCCGATCTCGGCGGCTACCTCGATCTCGGGCCGGCCTCCCGGGCCCCCGCCGGCGGTCTCGGCCAGTTCTTCCTCCAGGACCCGCTGCACGTGCCCCGGTACGAGGGGCACACCCGGAGCTATTTCCTCCAGATCATGGGCGACAACTGGGAGAACGTGCTGACCCCGGAGGCCGAGGACGACTACCTGCGGGCTCATCTCACGGCTGCCGACGTGCCCCTGCTCGACCTCGCCTGCGGCGCCGGGCGGTGGACCCGCACCCTCATCGACCACCTCGGTCTCGACCGGGTCGTGGGGTTGGACCTGAGCGTGCCCATGATCGATGCCATCCGGGCCGACATCCCCGGCGTTCGCATCGTCCGCGGCACCGCGCTGCGTCTGCCGTTCGCCACCGGTGTGCTCGGCGCCGTCAACTGCTCCAACGCCTTACAGCTCCTGCCCGAACCCCGCTCGGTGCTGCGCGAGGTCGCCCGCTGCCTCCGACCCGGCGGCCTCTTCACCGCCTTCACCTACCGCCAGGCCGCCCGCCCCACCTACCGCCATTTCCAGCAACAGCACGAAGACACCTTCGGCGTGCGCTCCTTCACCCCGCACGAGCTGATGTCCTGGCTCGGCGCCGCCGGCCTCGACCTCGTCGATCTCCGCAGCCCCGCCGGCATGCTCCTGCTCACCGCCCGGAGGACCGCGTGATCCGCGTTCGTGGCAACGCTCTACCCACCGGGGAGGTCGTCGACCTCTACGCCGACGGCGACCGGTGGACCACCGATCCCGCGCCCGGTGCCGGCCTTCGTCCCCATGACGCCGCCTGGTCCGCCCGCTCCTTCCGCGGGCTCAGCGGTCTCACCCTCGGCTCCCCCGCCGGTGCCGTCATCTATCCCGCCGACCCCCGCACCGACCTGTCCCTCCTGGACAAACCCAGCGCCGTCATCCTCCGCGGCCTGCGCGTCCGCTAGCCCCTGTCGCTACTTCCCATCCCCGCCAACCGCTTTGCTCTCCAGGCCGGCCACTCCCCGACCAGTACCGGCACGGCTTGGCCGACTCCCTACCAGTACTGGTGCTGCTTGCCGTCCGTGTCGGTGATGAAGACCACCGCGTCGGTGCCGTCGAGGTCGGCCGGCTTCAGCGGGATGTGGCCGCGCACAACGGGTTCGCCGACACCGATGTCCGCCGGCAGCGCCGCCCGCAACTCGGCCGCCGGAAACAGCGTGCGGCGATCCGTCGCCGAGGCCATCGCCCCCTGGAGCGTACCCGCCTCGGCGGCCGGGCTACCGTCACTGGCCACGAACACGTATCCGTCGCCCAGGCTCAGCGCGGCCATTGCCCCCGCACTCGCCCACCTCGCCTCGTGCTCCCCGAACGTCAGCGTCGACTGTCCCGGTCGCAGATGCGCGTTGTGGGCGAACACCAATGTCGGTCCTCGCCGCTCTTCCGCCGCCACGATCGCCAGCAGGTTGTCCGCCATCATCTCCGTGCGCAGGCTCATCAGCATCCCCACCCGATCCGGCGCCTTTCGGGCCATCGCCGCGTGAAACCTCAGCACCCCTTTCGCCGCCCGCGCATTGGTCTCCGCCCGCGCATACCCCCTCGGATCCGCCGCGCGCAGGCCTGGCGCAGCCCTCCTGAGCGCACTGGCCAGATCGTCCGCCACGATCCTCAGGCTCCGAACCCGTTCCGAGTCCCCGATCGACACATCCGGGTCGTACACCGCCGCCGGGTTCTCCCACTGCTCATCCGGCCCCAGCAACTCTTCCAGCTCTTCCGCCGACTCCGGCCGCAGGCCCGCCGGCAGGAAGTCCCGCACCTCCGCCATCGCCTTTCTCGGGTTCGGCCCCATCCCCGACTCCGTCGGCGCGTCGAACCCGTAAAACCGCACCCTCTGCCCTTCCCCCTTTCCCTCGTTGTACTCCCTCAGCCACTCCAGCAGTTCCCTGTTCCCCGGTATCGAGCCGAACCCGTGGCTGAACCCCTTCGCCAACACCTCGTCGATTCCCCCGC
>DASWRQ010000295.1:0-6837 GCA_036403095.1 Kutzneria sp.
CTGCCAAGCCCTGTCGTCACAGCGTTGCGAACTTCTTCCACCACACCATAATCGCCCATCCGCAGCGCGCCGGTGAGCAGCCCGACCACCTCGTTCATCGAGCTCTCGGCCGGCTTGACCAACGCCACCCGCTGGCCCAGCCGGTGCACGTGGACCCGGTCGGCGATCTCGAACACGTGCGGCATGTTGTGGCTGATCAGCACCACCGGCAGGCCGCGGTCGCGGATCCGGCCGATCAGCTCCAGCACCCTGGCCGACTCGGCCACGCCCAGCGCGGCCGTCGGCTCGTCCATGATCACGACCTTGGTGCCGAACGCGGCCGCCCTGGCCACCGCGACGGCCTGCCGCTGGCCGCCGGACAGCGTCTCCACCAGCTGCGAGATGGACTTGATGTTGATACCCAGCTCGTCGAGCACCTGCTGGGCCCGCGTCCGCATGACCTTGGCGTCCAAGGTGCGCAGGAACCGGCCGCGCCAGCCGGCGAGCCGCTTCTCCCGGCCCATGAACAGGTTCGTGGCGATGTCCAGGGCCGGCGCCAACGCCAGATCCTGGTACACGGTCTCGATCCCGGACCGACGGGCGTCCAGCGGCCCGCGGAAGTGCACGACCTCGCCGTCCACCCGGATCTCGCCGGCATCGGGGACCAGGGCCCCGGACAACGCCTTGATCAGGCTGGACTTGCCGGCGCCGTTGTCGCCGACCACGGCCAGCACCTCGCCCGGCAGCAGGTCGAAGTCCGCGCCGTCGATCGCCGTCACGCGCCCGTACCGCTTGACCACGCCACGAGCCTGCAAGATCGGCGCTGGATCAGCACTCGCCCCGGCCAGCAGGTCTTCGGTCATCGCTGCCTCCCTCGCGTGAACCGGTCGAGCGCGACGGCGGCGATCACCAGGATGCCGGTCGCCACGTTCTGGTACAGGTCGTCGATGCCGGCCTGGGTCAACCCGCTGCGCAGCACCGTGACGATCAGCGCGCCGACCAGCGTGCCGAGCACGCTTCCCCGGCCGCCGAACAGACTCGTGCCGCCGATGACGACCGCGGTGATCGAGTCCAGGTTGGCCGTCTGATAGGCGTTCGGGTCGGCGTTGGGCACCCGGCCCAGCGCCTGCCAGGCGGCGATGCCGTAGATCAGGCCGGCGATGACGTAGACGCCGATGACCGTGCGCCGCACGTTGATGCCGGACAGCCGGGCCGCCTCGGGCTCGTTGCCGACGGCGTAGACGTGCTTGCCCCAGCCCGTTTTGTTCAGCGCGTACCAGACGATCAGGAACATCAGCAGGGCCACGGTCATGCCGTAGGTGACCTCGATGCCGCCGAACAGGTAGCGCCGCGTGCCCAGCCAGGACAGCAACGAGTCGCTGACCGGCACCGACTCGCCGGTGTAGATCCGGCTGACCGCGGTGAGGATGGTCAGCAGGCCCAGCGTGACGATGAACGGCGGCAGCTTGATGTTGGTGACCAGCACGCCGGTCAGCGCGCCGATCAGGGTGGCCGCGGCGATGCCGACGATCAGCGCCAGCCAGGCCGGCGCGCCGCCGACCACCAGCTTGGCCATCAGCAGCGTGGCCAGCACGGTGTTGGCCGCGTTGGCCAGGTCGATGCCGGCGGTGAGGATGATCAGCGTCTGGCCGAGCGCCATCGTGCCGACCACCAGCGACTGCTCGACCACCAGCGAGAGGTTGTCGAGTTCCAGGAAGGTGCTGGTGGACAGGGAGAACACGACAACCGCGACGACGAGCGCGATGGTCGGGCCGACCGCGGGCGTGCGCAGCACGTACTCGCCGAAGCTGGCCCGGGTTCCGTTCGCGGTGGTGGCCATCTCACTTCCCCCAACAGTTCTGCAGGCCCCAGGTCGTGTCCTGGGACGGGATGCCGGGCAGCGGGTGGTCGGTGATGACCATGGAGCCGGTGTTCTGGAAGCCGCTGGGCTTCTTGCCGCTCTTGGCGTACTCGACGGCCGCGTCCACGCCCAGCGCCGCCATCTTGGCCGGGAACTGCATGACGGTCGCGCCGTACTTGCCGTCCTTGACGTCCTGCACGCCCTGGCAGCCGCCGTCGATCGAGCCCATCACGACCTGGTTGAGCAGACCGCGGGCCTGCAACGCCGCGTAGGCGCCGCGGGCCGTCGGCTCGTTGAGCGTGTAGACGGCATTGACCGTGGTCGCCCGTTGCAGCAGGTTCTCCATGCCCTGCTGCGCCTGGCTCTGGTCGCCGTTCACGGACTGGTGGCCGATGATCGCCGGATCGCCGTCCTTGAGGCCGAAGCCCTGGAGGAAACCGCTGTGCCGCTGTGTGTCCACAGTGGAACCGGCGGTGCCGTCCAGCATCAGCAGCTGCGGCGGCTTGCCGCCGAGGACGGCCTTGACGTACTGGCCTTCCTGCCGGCCCGCGCCCGTGTTGTCCGTCGCGTACGTGGCGTCGACGGCGCTGGCCGGATCGGTCTCGGTGTCCAGCGCGATCACCATGATGCCCTTGTCCCGCGCCTGCTTGATGGCGCCGAGCACGCCGGTCGCGCTGTTCGGCGTGATCAGGATCGTGTTCACGCCGCGCTGCACCAGGTTCTCGATCGCGGTCACCTGGCCGTCGTTGTCGCCGTCGAACTTGCCGGCCAGGGCCGTGAACTGGGCCCCCAGCTTGCTCGCCTCGGCCTGCGCGGATGCCCTGAGCGCCACGAAGTAGGGATTGGTGTCGGTCTTCGTGACCAGTCCGATCTTCGCCTGCGTGTTGTTCCCGACAGCGGTGGAGCCACCCCAGTAGCGTTGCGTCGTGCAGCCCGTGGTGGTGACGGCCAGGATGGCGACAAGGGTCCCCATCGTCAGGCCCAGTCTCATGGCGGCCCTCCTGATCAGCGGCGGTGCTGGTTGCGGCGACGCTAATTGCGGGTAAGGTCCACAGCAAGCGTTTGCGCAAACGCTTGCACCTGTTTCGATCACGAAGCGTCGCAAGGAATGCTGCCATGGTCACGATGAAGGACGTCGCTCAACTGGCCGGCGTGTCGATCACGACGGTCTCGCACGTCGTGAACGGCACCAGGGCGGTGGCGGCGGAGACCAAGGAGCGGGTCCTCGACGCCGTGGCCCGGACCGGCTACACCGGCGACGTCATCGCCCGGTCGCTGGTCACCGGCGGCACCCGGTCGCTCGGCGTGGCCATCTCGCTCGTCGCCAACCCGTACTTCGCCGAGCTCATGCAGGCCATCGAGAGCGAGGCCACCGCCGCCGGCTACACCCTGCTGCTGGTCGACACCCACGACGAGGCCGAAACCGAGGAGTACTCCATCCGGATGCTGCGGGCCCGCCGAGTGGACGGCCTGCTGCTCACCCCTTCGCCCGGCGCCGTCACCACCGTGCTGCCCGAGCTGCGGCGGCTCAACATCCCCACCGTGCTGGTCGACCGGCTGCCCGGCAACCAGCCCATCGATCAGGTCGGCCCCGAGAACGTGCAGGCCATGTCCGCCCTCGTGCAGCACCTCGGCGAGCTCGGCCACCGCCGTATCGGGATGATCAGCGGCGCCGCCGGGCTCACCACCTCGTCCGAGCGTGAGCTGGGCTACCGCCTCGGTCTCGGCCGCGCCGGCCTGCCCTGGGATCCCGACCTCGTCGCCTCCGGCGAGTCCACCTCCGTCCAGGGCGCCGTGGCGCTGGCCCAGCTCCTCTCGTTGGCCGCCCCGCCCACCGCCGTCGTCGCCGGCAACAACGCCATGATGGTCGGCGTGCTGCACGAGGCCCGCCGCCGCCAGCTCAAGATCGGCACCGACCTCGCCGTCGTCGGCTACGACGACGTGGAGTGGGCCGACCTCGTCGACCCACCCCTGACCACCATGGCCCAGCCCATCGCCGACATCGGCCGCACCGCCGTCCGCATGCTGCTGGCCCGCATCCAGGACCCCTCCCGCGAGCCCCAGACCGTCCGCCTGCCGGCCAAGCTCATGCACCGCCAGTCCTGCGGCTGCGCCTGACCGCGCCAGGAGAGTCCACGTGAGTGGCTCATTTGAGCTCTGGAGTCGAACGAGCCACTCAGGTGCGGGTCACCGGAAGTCGTCAGCGTGGTCCGCCGCCCACTCGGCGAACGTGTGGGCGGGGCGGCCGGTGAGCCGTTCGACGGTGTCGTTGACCAGCTCCGGGTTGGCCACCAACGCGGCGTGCGCCGCCAGTAGGCCGTCCGCCACCGCGGCCGGGAGACCGGCGAAGACTCCCCGCCGCGCCTCGTCGTCGGAGATCTCCTCGAAGAGCACCGGCCGGCCGATGGCCGCGCCGATCGTGTGCGCCTGCTCCACCTGGCTGATCGCCGCCGGCCCGGTCAGCACGGGCCGCTCGCCGACGAGGCCGTCCTCGGTCAGCGCCCGGACGCCGACCGCGGCGATGTCCCTCTCGTGGATCAACGACCGCCGCGCGGCCCCGTGCACCCAGCGGACCACCCCGGAGGCCCGGATCTGCGGGGCCCAGCCCAGGGTGTTGGCCGCGAAGCCGGTCGGGCGCAGGAAGGTCCATTCCACGCCGGAGTCCTCGATCAACCGCTCCATCATGGCGTGGGAGCCGAGGATGCCTGCGGCGGCGTCGGCGGTGACCCCGTTGGCCGACACGTAGACGACCCGCCGCGCCTGCTTGGCGATCGCGGCTATGACCTCCGGTGCGGCGTGGTCGGCGGCGATGGTTGGCCAGACCAGGAACACCGAGTCGACGCCGTCCAGGGCCGGGCCCAGGCTGTCCGGATCGGCCAGGTCGCCCGTGACGACGTCGACGCCGGCCGGCAGCGCCGCCCGCCGCGGGTCACGGACCACCGCCCGCACGGCGACCCCCACGTCCAGCAGCTGGGTCAGCACGCTGCCGCCGACTTTCCCGTTCGCTCCGGTCACCAAGATCACGGTTTGCTCCTCGCGTAGCCGATGATCACTCCACGATGCAACCTCGACCATGCTTGAAGTCAACTCAGGTTGGGACGCACGTCGTTGCGTTCCAACGCCGCGGCGGCTTCGAGCAGCATCCAGGCGGAGAGCTGGACGGACAGGTCGCGTTCGGGACGGCGGCGGCCGGGGGTGGTGGGCATGACCCACTCGGGACCGAACACGGGGCCGCTGCGCAGGTCCACGCGGTTGCGCCAGGCGGAGTCGGCGGAGAGGTAGACGATCTGGGCGGCTTCCTTGTCGTCGAGGACGATGGCGGCGTGGGCGAGGTAACGGGCCAGGATGCCGGCGAACAGCCCGCCGTCGCCACCGCCGGCCCCGGGCAGCACACCGCCCTCGCCGACCATGTGCTCGGCGACGGCGAGCACGGTGCGGCGGGCCAGGGTGGCCCAGGTCCGATTGCCGGTGGCGAGAAAGAGCTCGACGCAGGCCCCGAGGTAAACGCCTTGGCAGTAGGTGAAAACCCACTCGACGACGCCGGAGACCTCACCGGAGGGGTCGACGCGAAGGCCGTCGAGCACCAGACCGGTGTCGGGGTCGACGAGCCACTCGTCGATCCAGTCCACAATGGACATTGCCCGCTGCCGGTCGGTCCGTTCGCCGAGGCGGGTGAAGAGCATGGCGGCGGGACCGTTGGCCGGCACGTTCTTGAGATTGTCCTTGGTACGCCACCAGATCCCGCCGCCACCGTGGTCGGTCCAGCCGTCACGGAGGCGTTGCCGGATCTCCTCGAGCGCCGCCGGTCGGCGGACGTCGAGCTCCTCGCCGGCCCGCCACAGGGCCAGCCCGAGCCAGGCGATGTCGTCGTAGTAGCGGTTGAGCCACCGCCGCCCGTTGCGCAGCCGAATGGTGTCGATCAGCTGCGAGATGTCACGAAGCCGTGCGGGCGTTGGCGCACGGAGCTGGGCGTCGACGAGGCAGTCGAGCAGGTGCGCCTGCCACCAGTAGTGCCAGGGCACGTGCAGCCGCCGACCCCGAGCGGGCCAGCCGGTGACGGCGATGAGCGTGCGGGGCAGACCCCACAACCGCCGCAGATGTCTTGTCCGCACTGCCCGCTCGGCCATGGCTGCCCGGGCCGCCCACACCGCGGGGGAATCCGTCACCGGACCATGGTGCGCGCTTGATCGATTCCGCAGACACCGCGATCACCAGGACGTATGAAGGTCGGCGTGTTGCGCCACCCACGTGTGCATCACGATGCCGGCGGCGACGCCGGCGTTGATCGACCGCGTGGACCCGAATTGAGCGATCGACACCACCATGTCCGCACCCGCCTGAGCCGCGGCGGAAAGGCCCGGCCCTTCCTGCCCGAAAAGCAGCACACAGGCCTGCGGCAGCGCGGTGTTCTCGACCCGCACCGCGCCGGGAGTGTTGTCCACGGCGACGATCTCCAGCCGCTCGGCCCGCGCGAAGGCCACCAGCGACTCGACGTCCTCATGGTGGTGCAGGTGCTGGTACCGGTCGGTGACCATGGCTCCACGCCGGTTCCACCGCCGCCGTCCGACGATGTGCACGGCGCGAGCGGCGAAGGCGTTGGCGGTGCGCACAACGGTGCCGATGTTGTGGTCGTGCTGGAAGTTCTCGATGGCGACGTGGAAGGGGTGCCGACGCCGGTCCAGGTCGGCGACGATCTCCTCGCGCCGCCAGTACCGGTAGTGGTCGACGACGTTGCGCCGGTCGCCCTCGGCCAGCAACTCGGGGTCGTACCGGCCGTCGTCGGGCCACGGCCCCGGCCAGGGCCCGACGCCGACCTCGTACCCGGCCGCGACCCACTCGGTCGGGCCCAGCTCGTCCTCGGTCACCGGGTTCGACCGCCCGGCAGGAAGTACTGCCCCCGGCCCACCTTGGTCGCGACGGCCACGATGTTGGTGGGGAAGGCGACGATCCGGTTGTTCAACGCGTGCACGCTGTTGTTGTAGCTGCGGGACTCCGCC
>DASWRQ010000296.1:0-8879 GCA_036403095.1 Kutzneria sp.
AAACCGCCCCTGTCGAGGGGCGGTCGGCGGCACCACATGAGTGGCTCATTTGCGCTTTTTTGGGGCACCTGAGTGGCTCAGGTGGCCCTGGAGCCCAAATGAGCCACTCACGTGGCTAAGAAGTGAGGCTGGATCAGCGGATGCGGTCGATGCGCTGGGTGGCGTCGATGTCCTCGGAGCGCAGGTCGAACTGCTGGGTGGCGTCCATCGGCGTCTCGGCGGCGGCCGCCTCCCGGGCGATGCGCTCGCGGCGGCCCTTGACCACCTCGAACACGATCGGGATGACCGACAGCACCGGGATGGCGATCAGGAAGATCTCCAGGTGGTCGTGCACCAGCGGGACCTGGCCGAGGAAGAAGCCGAGCAGCGGCACCACGACCGCCCACAGCACGCCGCCGATCGCGGAGTACAGGAAGTACTTGCGCTGGTCCATCTTGCCGATGCCGGCGACGGCGGTGATGAACGTGCGCACGATGGGCACGAAGCGGGCCAGGATGATCGCCCGGGCCCCGTACTTCTCGAAGAACTCGTGCGTGTGCTCGATGTGTTTGCGCTTGAAGATCTTGGAATCCGGGTTGCTGAACAGCTTCGGGCCGATGGCGGCGCCGATGTAGTAGCCGGTCACGTTGCCGACGACCGCGCACACCGACAGGATCACGCAGGCCAGCCAGATCGGCATGTCCACCACGTGCTCGGCGATCAGCAGCCCGAGGGTGAACAGCAGCGTGTCACCCGGGATCAGGAAGCCGATCAGGATGCCGCAGTCGGCGAAGATCAGCAGAGCCACGCCCAGGAAGACGTACGGCCCCAGGCCATGCAGGATGGTGTTGGCGTCGAGCCAACCCGGCAGGGCGACGGTGGTGGTCGTGCTCGCGAGGAACGCGGTGTTCACGGTTCCCCAAGGTACAGGTGTTGCCTGTGTGCCCGGTTCACACCATGCTCAGCAGGCCGGCCACGGCCCCGCCGGCCAGGCCCAACACCAGCGCGAACAGCAGTATCAGCCAACCGGGAACCTGCCCCCGCTCGGCCCGCATCCTGGCCGTCGGCACGGCGGCGGTGGCCCGGGCCGAAGGCGGCAGGTGGTCGAACTCGCCGACCGGCGGTCCGACGGTGCTGCCGACCTCGCTGCCGGAGACCAGCCCGAAGCCGGGGCCGTCGGCGACCCCGCCGTACAGGTTCTCCAGCGGCGAGAAGCGCTCGGTCTCGACGTGGTGCTGGGAGTTGTTGATCCGGATGGTGGCCAGCTCGCCGGTCACCGGGCCGGAGCCGAGCTCGCGCAGCACCATCTCCTCGGTGAACGCCCCCTCGCGGGACCCGGCGGCCGGCTTGGCCGGCTCGTCGGCGGGTTCCTCGGCGGCCGATGCCGGTTCGTCCTCGGCCACGTCCTCGTCCGCGACGGGCTCGTCGTCGGCGGGCTCCGCGGCGGCCTCGTCGCCCTGAATCACGTCCGGGGTCACGTCCCGGGCCAGCACGGCCGGCAGCGGCGGCATCGTGACCGGCGTGCTCACCGCCTGAGCGCGCAGGGCCTCCGCCAACAGCCGCTCCGGGTCGTCGGACTTGCTCACGGCGACCACGTTAGTTGCTTCTGAGCACGCCGAGCAGCCGGGTCACCTCGGCGGCGACCGCCGCCCGACCAGGGCCCAGGTACTTGCGGGTGTCCACGACCTGCGGATTCTCCGTCAAATAGGCCCGGACGGCCGAGGTGAAGGCGTTGTTCAGGTGAGTCGCGATATTGATCTTCGTCATGCCGGCCTCGACCGCCCGGGTGAGATCGGCGTCGGCCACGCCGGACGAGCCGTGCAGCACCAGCGGCACACTGACCTTGTCCCGCAGCAGCCCGATCAGCTCGAAGTCCAGGGCGGCGTCCCGGGTCAGCATGGCGTGCGAGCTGCCGACGGCCACGGCCAGCGCGTCGACGCCGGTCGCCTCGACGAACGCGCGGGCCTGGTCCGGATCGGTCCGGGCGCCGGGCGCGTGCACGCCGTCCTTGCCGCCGACCTCACCCAGCTCCGCCTCCACGTGCACGCCGGCCACATGGCAGCGCGTCACCACCTCGGCGGTGGCCCGCACGTTCGCCGCGTAGTCCAGTTTGGACGCGTCGAACATGACGCTGGTGAAGCCCAGCGCCACCGCCTCGGCCACCAGGTCCGGGCTCTCGGCGTGATCGAGATGCACGGCCACCTTCGTCGAGGACTGCCGGGCCACGGCCAGCGTGGCCAGCCCGATCGGGGCCAGCGAACCGTGGTAGCGCACCGCGTTCTCGCTGATCTGCAACACCACCGGCGCCCCGGCCGCCTCCGCCCCGGCGACCAGCGCCTCGGCGTGCTCCAGCTGGATCACGTTGAACGCGCCGACGCCCCGGCCCGCTCGCGCGGCGGCGTCGACGATCTCGCCGGTGGGCGTGAGCGTCACGAACGATCCTCCCGCAATCCCCTGCGGTACACGTCCTGCACCCGCAATTCCTCGTCCAGCACGACAAAATCGGCCAGCAGCCCGACCTCGATCGCGCCGACCCGGTCGGCCAGGCCCAGCAGCTGCGCGGGCCGGCCGGCGGTCGCCGCGACGGCCTCGGCCATCGACAACCCGCACTGCTGCACGAAGTTCCGGAACGCCAGGTCCATGGTCAGCGTGCTGCCGGCCAGCGAGCCGCCGGCCAGGGTCGGCACGCCGTCCTGCACGGTGACCTCCAGCCCGCCGAGGTCGTAGACGCCGTCGCCCATGCCGGCGGCGGCCATCGCATCGGTGATCAGCAACGTCCGGGTCGGGCCGGCATGATGCGCCGCCAGCCGGACGGCCGTCGGGTGCAGGTGCACGAGGTCGCAGATCAGCTCGACGCTGACGCGCTCGTCGTCCAGCAGCGCGCCGATCGGGCCGGGCTCGCGGTGGTGCAGCGGCCGCATGCCGTTGAACAGGTGCGTGGCCACCGACGCGCCCGCGTCGACGGCCGGCACGACCTGGGCCTCGGCGGCGTCCGTGTGTCCAATCGCGACGATGACCCCGTTGTCCACCAACAACTTCGTCGCCGCGACGGCGTACTCCAGCTCCGGCGCGATGGTCACCATCTTGATCGTGTCGCCGCCGGCCGCCAGCAGCGCCCGCACGGAGTCGAGGTCCGGCGGCCGCAGCACCCTCGGGTCGTGCGCGCCGCAGCGAGCCGCCGACAGGAACGGGCCCTCCAGGTGGATGCCGGCGATGTCGCCGCCACGGACCAGGTCCCCGAGCTCCTCGATCTGGCGGGCCAGCTCCTTGATCGGCCGCGACACCAGGCTGGCCATCGTGGTGGTGGTGCCGTGCCGGCGGTGCGCGGCGATGGCCAGCCCCGGGTCGTGGCCGGTGAACGCCCGCCCGCCGCCGCCGTGGCAGTGCACGTCGACAAAACCCGGCACCAGCCAGCTGCCGCCCAGGTCCACGGCGTCGGGGCGGCGCCCGGCGCCGACGGCGTCGATCCGACCGTCCACCACCGACACCCAGCCGGGGTCGAGCACGCCGTCGGGCGTCACCACCCGACCGCCGCCCAGCACCAGGTCCGCCACTATGCCTCCACGGCATCGATTGCCATCAGCGCAGCTCCCAGACAGCCTGCCTCATCGCCGAGCGCGGCGAGCAGCAGTTCGGGCTGCCGTTGGAACACGATCAGTTCCGCCAGCCGCTTGCGCAACGGCTCGATCAGCAGATCACCCGCCAGTGCAAGGCCGCCGCCCAGCACCACGGCCTCCGGCCCGAGCAGTGTCGCCGCGATCAGGATGCCCTTGGCCAGGGCGTCGACGGCGTCGTGCCAGACGGCGACGGCGTCCGGGTCGCCGGCCCGGACCAGGTCCGCGACCACCGAGGCCCGGTCCACGTCCTTGCCCGTACGGGCCGAGTAGCGCCGGGCGATCGCCGCCGACGAGGCGACGGTCTCCACGCAACCGCGCTGCCCGCAGCCGCACGGCTCGCCGTGGCCGACGTCGACGTGCCCCAGCTCGCCGCCGTGCACATGGAGCCGGCCGCCGATCATCAGCGCCGCGGCGATGCCGGTGCCGATGGGCATGATCACGACGTCGGTCCGGCCCCGGGCGTTGCCGAGCCGGTGCTCGGCCAGCCCGCCGGCCCGCACGTCGTGGCCGAAGCTCACGGGCAGCCCGGTCCGCTCGGTCAGCAGCAGCCGGAACGGGAAGTCCCGCCAGCCCAGGTTGGCCGAGAAGACGCCGATGCCCTCGGCCTCGTCGACCACCCCCGGCACGACCACGCCGACGGCGTCGATCGGATGGTCGACGACGCCCCGCAACTCGTCCACCAGCTCGACGATCGCGCCGACCACGGCGTGCGCGGTGGCGTTGCCGTCCTCGCCGCGCGGGGTGACGCGGCGACGGCTGGTCACCGCGGTCGCCTCGGTCGCCGTCCCGACGACCAGGGCGGCCTTCATGTCCGTGCCGCCGACATCGACGGCCACCACGTGCCTAGTGCGAGCCACGAGCGGAGGTAAGCATCATTGGTCTACACCTCGCAAGACAACGGACCGGGTCAGATGCCGGGGCTGGTCCGGGTTCAGGCCCTGGTTCAGGGCGATCGCCACGGCCAGCCGCTGAACGGTCACGAGTTCGGCCAGCGGGTCCCGGTCGCCGGCCCGGAACAGGCCGCCGGTCGCGGCCACCTGCTCGGGCAGCCCCGCCGGCGCCGTGCCGAACATCCAGGCCACCCGGTTCGGGCCGGTGATGCTGATCGGGCCGTGCCGGTACTCCATGGCCGGGTACGCCTCGGTCCAGGCGCCGGCCGCCTCCCGCATCTTCAGACCGGCCTCCAGGGCCAGGCCGTTGGTCCAGCCGCGGCCGAGGAAGGTGAACTGCTCGGCCTCGACCAGCTCGTCCGGCAGCGGCTCGACGACCGCCAGCTCGGCGTCGGCGATGGCCCGGCCCAGGTCCTCGCCCAGGCTGGAGCGCAGCAGCGCCAGCACGGTCGTGGCGAACCGGGTCTGCACCACCGACCGCTCGTCGGCGAAGTCCAGCACAACCAACTGGTCGGCCTTGCCCACGATCGGCGTCTCGGGGTCGCCGATCAACGCGACGGTCGGGGTCTTGCCGTGCAGCCGGTCCAGCGCGTCCAGCACCTCGGTGGTGGTGCCGGAGCGGGTGATCGCCACGACCCGGTCGTAGGCTCGGGTGAACGGGAACTCGGACGCGGCGAAGGCGTCGGTCTCGCCCTGGCCGGCGGCCTCCCGCAGCTGGGCGTAGGACTGGGCGACGAACCACGACGTGCCGCAGCCGATCACCGCGACTCGCTCGCCCGGCGCTGGCAGACTGTCGGGCGCCAGCGTGACGGCCCGCCGCCAGCAGTCCGGTTGCGAGATGATCTCCGTATCGACGAAGTGTTCGCGCACAGTGCCCCCTCGACTGCTCATAACTGTCCGCAACGCAGGATACTGGTGCACTAACGCGCAATGAAGGGGTTTGCGGATGAATCGGTACGAGCGGCTCACCGCCCTGCTGGAGCTGCTCGCCGAGCGGGGCCGGGTAGAGGTCGACGACATCGCCGACGAGCTCCAGGTCTCCGCCGCGACCATCCGCCGCGACCTCGACCACCTGTCCGAGCAGCAGCTGCTGACCCGTACCCGGGGCGGCGCGGTGGCCCACGCCGTGTCCTACGACCTGCCGCTGCGCTACAAGACCGCCCGGCACGCCGACGCCAAGCTGCGCATCGCCCGGGCCGCGGCCGCGCTGGTGGACAAGGCGGCCGTGGTCGGGCTCAACGGCGGCACCACCGCGACCGAGGTGGCGCGGGCCCTGGCCGCCCGCTCCGAGCTGGACCTGACCGTCGTCACCAACGCCCTGAACATCGCCAACGAGCTGGCCGTGCGGCAGCAGATCAAGCTGGTCGTCACCGGCGGCGTGGTCCGGCCGCAGTCCTACGAGCTGATCGGCCCGCTGGCCCGGCTCATCCCCGACGAGCTCACGCTGGACGTCATCTTCCTCGGCGTCGACCACGTGGACCCCAAGCTCGGCGCGTCCGCCCGCAACGAGGGCGAGGCCGCCATCAACCGGCTGCTGGTGCAGCGGTCCGGGCGGGTCGTGGTGGTCGCCGACTCGTCCAAGCTGGGTGGCTCGGCCTTCGTGCGGATCTGCCCGATCGGCGAGATCCACGCCCTGATCACCGACAACGAGGCCGACGAGTCGGTGGTCGCGGACTTCCGCGACCACGGCATCGACGTGCAGCTGGTGTAGCTAGTTGGCCATCGCCTTCTGCAGGGCGTCCAGGGCGCGGCTGGCGGTGGACTTCACGGTGCCCTTGGAGATGCCCGTGGCCTCGGCGATCTCCGCCTCGGACAGGTCGCCGTAGTAGCGCAGCACGAGCACCTCACGCTGCCGCGGGGGCAGCTTGGACAGGGCGTTGACCACGGCCTGGTGCTCGGCGGTCAACATGGCCAGGCTCTCCGCCGACCGGGCGTTCGCGGTGTGCGGCGGCGTGTAGTCGCGGGCCGTCTTGCGCCGGCGCAGCACCGACCGGCTGCCGTTCACCACGGCCGTGCGCAGGTAGCCGACGGCCGCCTGGGCATCCCGCAGGCCGCCCCAGTTGCGGTGCAGGCCGGTGAAGGCCTCCTGCACCACGTCCTCGGCCGTGGCCGGCTCGTCCACCAGCAGGATGGCCAGCCGGACCAGCCGCATCCGATGCTGGCGGTACAGGTCCTCCAGGGTCAGCGGGGCAGCCGTGGAAGGTTCCGGGCCGTCCACCGCCCGCAGGCTGGAGAGGGTCCGCTCAACGCTGTTCGGCTGCACGTCCACGGCGGCGAGAATACCCAACCGGTGCATTAGTTTGGTTGTCGAACGCTCACAAGGGAGGCAGCCTTGCCCAAGTTCGCCGTCGAGTACCGCTACGTCGAGGACGTGCCGAAGCGGCACGCCGTCCGACCCGAGCACCGGGACTTCCTGCGTGGCCTGGCCGAGCAGGGCAAGGTGCTGGCCGCCGGGGCGTGGACCGCGGACGACGGCGGCCTGCTGCTGTTCGACGTGGACGACGAGGCCGAGATGCAGAAGATCCTGGACAACGACCCGTACCAGGCCGCCGAGGTCATCGCCTCGACCAAGGTGACGCCCTGGACCCCCGTCCTCGGCATCTGGGTGGAGTGAGGGGTTACCGGGCCGGCCGGCTTTCAAAACCCGCGGCGCCGCCTGGCCCTACCGGGCGGGACGCCTCCGCGCCGCGGGCCTTGATGTCGTCCAGCGCCGCCTGGTCCGCGTCCTTCGCGCCCATCGCCGTGATCGGCAGCGACAGTTGGTTGACCACGCCGCGGAACAGCTTCAGGCCGCCGACCCAGCCGGGCACGTGGATGGCCTTGGCCCGCTTGTTGATGCCCGCGACCACGGCCTTGCCCACGTCGGCGACCTGGTAGGTGCGGCCGAGCGGGCCGGGCAGGCGACTGCGCATCTTGCCGAAGACGGGGTGCTGGTCGGCGCTGTTGACCATGTCCGTGGCGATCCAGGAGAAGTACGCCGTGCCGACGTCGACGCCCAGGTGGCGGACCTCGGCCCGCAGGCTGTCGGCGAAGGCATCGCAGCCCGCCTTGCTGGCCGCGTAGGCCGCCATGCCGGGGGCGTGCGAGATGGCGGCCAGCGAGGACACCACCAGGCAGTAGCCGCGGCTCTCGATGAGGTGCGGCAGGCAGACCCGGACCGTGCGCCACACGCCGAGCAGGTTGATCTCGATGGTCCGCTCGAAGGACGCCGGATCGATGGAGCGGACGAAGCCGGTGGCGGCGACGCCCGCGTTGGCCATCACCACGTCGATACGGCCGTAGCGGTCCTTCACGCCGGACACCGCGGCCTCCAGTGCCGACCAGTCGGTGACGTCGGCCTCCCAGGCGCCGGCCTCAGGGCCGCACTCCTTGGCCGTGGCCTGGAGTTGTTCCCGCTCCAGGCCGACCAGCGCGACCTTGGCCCCCAGCGCCGACAGCCGCCTGGCCGTCTCCGCCCCGATGCCCCGCGCCGCGCCGGTGATCAGCACCACCTTGCCGGCCATGGTGTTCGTGGTCACACGTGCCTCCTCGCCGACGGCTCCTGGTAGGCACGGTAACGCAACCTACCGTCAGTAAGCTACTGGTGAGTTCAGTAACGACGTGTTCGATCGGGCGGAGGGGCCGGTCCGGGACAACCTGAAAATCGCCCTCGGCCTCGACGTATGCACCTAAGGGCGGTGAACGATGTTTCCGTCGCCCGTCATGGTCGAACTCGTCGACGTCAAGGTCCGATGTTCCGACCTTCCCCGCGATTCGAACACAGTCCTGAACCAGGGCGTGCGGCCGGCAGTGATCGTCCCGGGCGGGCCTCGAGACCCGAACTGCCGGTCACCTCTTTGCGGATCGCCCCTGCGACCGTACGATCACGGAAAGTCAACTGTGAATGACGCGATCGATATCTGAATGAGCTGGGTTGCCGGGATAGCGCTGGCTACGGTGAGAGAGGAAGAGCCTGCCAGGGGTGACGGGCTGCCGGATGAAACGACAGGAAACGAACTGTCTCCGCTACTGGGAGGGCGGGGTACGGGGGAGACGAGGGGCGCAAGTTGGAGGGGACCGGGCGCGCTGCCAGGTACCGGGACGTGTTCGCCAACGGCGAGTTCCGGGCCTTGTGGCTGGCCGAGCTCGTTTCCACCGCGGGTGATCAGGTCGCCCGGGTCGCATTGTCACTTCTTGTGTTCGATCGAACACGCTCTGCTGCATTGGCTGCGCTGACCTTTGCATTGACAATGCTGCCCGCGTTGTTCGGCCCATTGCTCGCCGGCCTCGCGGATCGCTATCCGCGACGGAACGTGATGGTGACCGCCGATCTGATCAGAGCGGTGTTGATGGGGATCATGGCGATCCCCGGTGTTTCACTTCCGCCGTTGTTTCTCCTGCTGTTCGTCACTCA
>DASWRQ010000297.1:0-5026 GCA_036403095.1 Kutzneria sp.
CCCCCCCCCCGCCGCTCTTTGCTTGTTTCGCCGGCTCCTCGTCAGTGTGCGCGGCGGGCGATCAGCCGCTGGAGTGCGATGAACACGAACAACAGCACGCCGATCACGATCCGGGTCCACCACGAGCTCAACGTGCCGTCGAAGGTGATCAGGGTCTGGATGATGCCCAGCACCAGCACCCCGAGCACGGTGCCGAGCACGTAGCCGGAGCCGCCGGTGAGGATGGTGCCGCCGATGACCACCGCGGCGATCGCGTCCAGCTCCATGCCCAGACCGCCGAGCGGGTCGGCGGACAGCGTGTAGAAGGCCATCAGCACGCCGCCGAGCGCCGAGCACAGGCCGCTGATCGTGTACACGGCGACCTTGGTGCGGGCCACGGCCAGACCCATCAGCAGCGCCGAGCGCTCGCCGCCGCCGACCGCGTAGACGGTCCGCCCGAACCGGGAGAAGTGCAGCACGTAGCCGGCGACCGCCACCACGACCAGCGCGAGCACCACGCTGGGCGACACGTGCAGGCCCGCACCGAGCGGGATCGGCGTCTGCGCCATCGCCGTGTACGTGCCGTTGTCGATCGCGATGGACTCGGTGCTGATCGTGTAGCACAGCCCCCGGGCCAGGAACATGCCGGCCAGCGTCACGATGAACGGCTGGATCTCGAAGTAGTGGATCACCAGCCCCATCGCGAGACCGAGGACCGCGCCCAGCGCGAGCACCAGCGGGATCACTGCGTACGCCGGCCAGCCCTTGTGCTGCAACAGGTCGGCCGAGGCCATCGCGGACAGTGCGGCGACCGAGCCGACGGAAAGGTCGATGCCGCCGGTGAGAATGACGAACGTCGCCCCGACCGCGACCACCAGCAGGAAGGCGTGGTCGATGAAGATGTCCAGCACCACCTGACCGGTGCCGAAGGCCGGGTACCGGGCGGCGCCGAAGCCGTACGCGCCGACCAGCAGCGCGAGGGCGGCCAGCACGGGCAGGTAGCGCCGCTGCGGCCGATAGGACCGCAGACGCACGGACAAGGCGGTCACGAGGCCACCTCCGCTTTCTCCGGCTGTGCCGTGACCGCCGGTCGTTCGGGCCGTCGTCGGCGTCGCACGAGCTTCGCCCGGAACGCCGGCGACTGCACCAGGCACACCGCGGTCACCACGACCGCCTTGAACAGCAGCGTTTCCTGGGACGGGATGCCGAGCGCGTACACCGTGGTGGTCAGGGTCTGGATGAGCAGCGCGCCGATCACGGTGCCGCCCAGGGAGAAGCGGCCGCCGGTGAGCTGCGTGCCACCGATCACCACGGCCAGGATGGCGTCCAGTTCCATCCACAGGCCGGCATTGTTGCCGTCGGCCCCGGTCACGTTGGAGCTGATGATCAGACCGGCGATGCCCGCGCACAGCGCGCTGAACACGTAGCAGAGCCAGATCAGCCGACCGGACCGCAGCCCCGACAACCGACTCGCCTCGGGGTTGCCGCCCACCGACTCCAGCAGCAGACCGAGGGCGGTGCGCCGGACCACCAGCGATGTGAGCGCGAACACCGCCATCGCGATCAGGAACGACAGCGGCAGCGTCAGCACGTAGCCGCCGGCGATGGCCAGGAACGGTCCGGACGACACGGTGACGATCTGCCCGCCGGTGATCAGCTGGGCCAGTCCGCGGCCGGCCACCATCAGGATCAGCGTGGCCACGATCGGCTGGATCTTCAGACCGGCCACCAGCCAGCCGTTCCACGCGCCCAGCACCAGGCACAGCCCGAGGGCCAGTGCCACCGCGAGGACCACGTTGGTGCTGCCCAACTGCACACAGGCCATGCCGCCGCTCACCGCGACCACCGCGCCGACCGACAGGTCGATGCCCCGCGTGGCGACGACCAGGGTCATGCCGACCGCGATGAGGATCAGCGGGGCGCCGTTGCGCAGGATGTCGATGACGTTGCCGTACAGGTGGCCGTCGCGGATCTCGACGGCGAAGAACCGCGGCGACACCGCGACGTTGCCGAGCAGCAGCGCCACCAGCGCCGCGGCCGGCCAGAACAGCCGATGCCTGGTCATGATCCGGTCCCGTCCGCGATGGTCGACATGATCTCCTCCGGGGTGAGCCCGTCGTTGGCCAACTGGGCGACGACGCGGCGGTCGCGCAGCACGGCGACGTGGTGGCTCAGCCGCAGCACCTCCTCCAACTCGGCGGAGACGAACAGCACGGCCATGCCGTCCTCGGACAGCGAGGCCACCAGCCGCTGGATCTCCGCCTTGGCGCCGATGTCGATGCCGCGGGTGGGCTCGTCCAGGATCAGCAGCCGCGGCTCGGTGGCCAGCCACCGGGCCAGCAGCACCTTCTGCTGGTTGCCGCCGGACAGCGTGCCCACCACCGCGTCGGGATCGGCCGGGCGGATGTCCAGCGCCTCGATGTAGCGCGCGGCCAGCTCCAGCTGCCGCCGCCGCGGGATCGGCCGCAGCCAGCCGCGGCCGGCCTGCACGGCCAGCGCGATGTTCTCCCGGATGGTCAGCTCCGCGATCAGGCCCTCGGTCTTGCGGTTCTCGGAGCAGAAGGCGATGCGGTGCTTCATCGCCGCCCGCGGCGACCGCAGGTGCACCCGCTGCCCGTCGACGTCGACCGTGCCGGCGTCGGCGTGGTCGGCGCCGAACAGCAGCCGAGCCAGCTCGGTGCGGCCGGAACCGAGCAATCCGGCCAGTCCGACCACCTCGCCGCGCCGGATCGTCAGCGTGAACGGCTCGATGGCGCCGCCACGGGCCAGTCCGTCGGCGGCCACCAACACCGGCCGGTCCCGGCCGGGCCGGGACCGCTCGGACACCTCGAGCTCGTCCAGCGCGGCCAGTTCCTTGCCGATCATCTTCGTCACCAGCTCGACCGGCGTCATCTCCGCGGTGAGGTGCTCGCCGACGAGCTTTCCGTTGCGCAGCACGGTCATTCGGTCGGCGATGGCGAAGACCTGGTCGATGAAGTGGGACACGAAGAGAATCGCCATGCCGTCCGCGCGCAGCGCCCGCAGCACGGCCATCAGCTGCTCGACCTCCTTGGCGTCCAGGCTGGACGTCGGCTCGTCGAGCACCAGCACGCGGGCCTGCACGTCCAGCGCGCGGGCGATCGCCACCATCTGCTGCACGGCGATGGACTGCGTGCCCAGCTCGGCCGACACGTCGATGCGCAGGTCGAGCCGGGCCAACAGCTCCTCGGCCCGTTTTCGCATCCGGGACCACTGGATGCGGCCGAACCGGCGTGGTTCACGGCCGATGAAGATGTTCTCCGCGACCGACAGGTTCGGGCACAGGTTCACCTCCTGGTAGACCGTGCTCACGCCGGCCCGCTGGGCCTGGTCCGGGCCGCCGAAGGACACCGGCGACCCGGCCAGCTCGATCGTGCCCGCGTCCACGCCCTCGACCCCGGTGAGCACCTTGATCAGGGTCGACTTGCCGGCGCCGTTCTCGCCCATCAGGGCGTGCACCTCGCCGGGGAAAAGGCGGAAGTCGACGTCGTCCAGGGCGGTGACGCCGGGGAACCGCTTGCGGATGCCGGTCATCCGGAGGATCGCTCGGGATTGGTTCATCACGTGGGCCGTTCTCGGTGTGGACGCGGGCTGAGAAATCAGTACTGCCGGCTGGGCAGCGCGGCCTTGGCCGCCGCCTGGTCGAACGCGGTCTCCTTGGTCAGGATGCGGTTGGGCACGCTCTGCCCGGCGGCGACCTTCTTGACCAGGTCCATCAGCTGCGGACCGAGCAGCGGGTTGCACTCGACGACGTAGTTGAACGTGCCGTCGGCCAGCGCCTGCAGCCCGTCGTGGGTGCCGTCGACCGTGACGATCTTGATGTCCTTGCCGGGCGTGAGGCCGGCCGCCTTGATCGCGTCCAGCGCGCCGAGGCCCATGTCGTCGTTCTGCGCGAACAGCAGGTCGATCTTGCTCTGCGACTTGAGGAACGACTCCATCACCTGCTTGCCCTGGGCCCGGGTGAAGTCACCGCTCTGGGAGGCGACGATCTTGAACTTCGGGTCGGCCTTGACCACGTCGTTGAAGCCCTTGGAGCGGTCGTTGGCCGGGGCGGAGCCGGTGGTGCCCTCCAGCACCGCGACGTTCACCGGGCCGGTGGCCGACGCGTACTCCTTGGCCACCCAGTCACCGGCCTCCTTGCCCTCGTTGACGAAGTCCGAGCCGAGGAAGCTCTTGTACAGCGAGGTGTCCTTGGAGTCGATCGCGCGGTCGGTGAGGATCACCGGGATGTTCGCGGTCTTGGCCTCCTTCAGCACGGTGTCCCAGCCGGTCTCGACGACCGGCGAGAAGGCGATGACGCTGACGTGCTGCTGGATGTAGGAGCGGATGGCCTGGATCTGGTTGGCCTGCTTCTGCTGCGCGTCGGAGAACTTCAGCGTGATGCCGGCGGACTTGGCCGACTCCTGGATCGACTTGGTGTTCGCGGTCCGCCAGCCGCTCTCCGCGCCGACCTGGGCAAAGCCCAGGGTTACGGCGCTATCACCGCCGGACGCGGCGGAACCGCCGCCACAGCCGGCCACCATGGTCAGGCCGAGCGCGCCGGCCACGAGCAACGCCACTTTGGTACGTAACACGTTCACTCCTCGATCACCGTTGATCCGATCCGTTAGCGCTAACATTCGACGGGCTCGGCGGCGGCGTGCCGGGCCGTCCCGCCCGTTATCGGGGGCCGGTGCTCTCCCGCACGATCAGCTCCGGCGTGATCAGCTGGCGCGCCCCGCGGTCCTCCTCCCGCAGCCGCAGCAGCAGTAACTCGAACGCCTGCCGGCCGACCTCGATGAAGTCCTGGCGGACGGTCGTCAGCGGCGGGCTGAAGTACGCCGCCTCGGGCACGTCGTCGAAACCGACGACGTGCACATCCCGCGGCACCGAGACGCCGGCCTCGGCGAACGCCCGCAGCATGCCGAGCGCCATCTGGTCGTTGGCGACGAACACCGCGGTGACGTCACCCTTGGCCACCAGGGACCGCCCGGCCTCATAGCCGGACCGGGGGCTCCAGTCGCCCCGCAGGACCGGCGGCACCTGAAGG
>DASWRQ010000298.1:0-6068 GCA_036403095.1 Kutzneria sp.
AGGCGGCGAAGGCACTGGTCGAGTGGCTCGGTCAGCAGTCGGTCCGCACGGTCGTCGCGCACGTCCACCCGGACAACCACGCCTCCGCCGCGGTCGCCGAAGCCGCCGGTCTGGTCGCCACCGACGAGGAGCAGGACGGCGAGATCCGGTTCCGTTACACCTATTGACTGTAACCTAACCCGGCCCTACCGTTGGTCTCATCCGCGACGGCAGGAGGCGCGACGTGACCACCGCTCAGGAGTTGATCGACCGCAGCATCCCGTTCCTCGACCAGGTCAAGAACCGCACCGCCGGCGGCGAGCTGGAGACCTGGCTCAACACCACGTACGGGCCGGGCACCGAGCTGTACGAGGACCTGGCCCGCATGATCACCGACGGCGTGCGGGACGGGTGGGCGGCCAACATCGAGGTGGCCGGCCGGCACTACCGCCGCAGCCGCATCGCCGACCCGGCCGACGTGCTGAACTACTTCAGCATCACCGCGGTCTACATGGACAGCGTCGAGCCGTTCCGCGGCCAGTACCACCAGCACCCGTACGGCGAGCTGAACCTGGTCGTGCCGCTGACGCCGGGCGCGCAGCTGATGGGCCCGCGCGGCTGGCAGGGCCCGGGCTGGACCGCGCCGGGGCCGGGCAGCCACCACTACCCGGAGGTCCGCGGCGGCGCGCTGATCGCGCTGTTCTACCTGCCCGCCGGGCGGATCTCCTACGACATCACGCCGCCGGCCGCCTGACACCGTCCACAATGGATGTCGTGGAGGCGTTGTCGCGGCGGCGCAGCTGCCGGGGCTACCTGCGCAAGCCCGTGCCGGCCGAGGTGGTCGAACGGCTGCTGGGCCTGGCTTCCCGGTCGGCGAGCAACTCCAACTCCCAGCCGTGGCAGGTCCATGTCGTCACCGGCGCGGCCAAGCGCCGCCTGACCGCGGACCTGCTCGCGGCCTTCGACGCCGACGACCGCGGTCGTGAGTACGACTACCAGCCGGCGGAGTGGCCGGAGCCGTTCGGCGCCCGGCGGCGGGAGTTCGGTGACCGGCTCTACGGCGAGGCGCTGGGCATCGGTCGGGGCGACGCGGCGCGGCGACTGGCCCACCACCGCCGCAACTACGACTTCTTCGGCGCGCCGGTCGGCATGATCCTCACGGTCAGCCGGTCCCCGCGGCAGGGCGCGCTGGTCGACGCGGGCCTGTTCCTCCAAGCCCTCATGTTGGCGGCGGCCGCGGCCGGGCTGGACACCTGCGCGCAGGCGTCGCTGATCGACTTCTCGGCGGTGCTGCGGCGGAATCTGCGGATACCCGATGAGCAACTGATCGTGTGCGGACTGTCGCTCGGTTACGGCGATCGCGACCATTCGTCCGCACGTTGCCGCACCGCGCGGTTACCGGTGTCCTCTTTCGCCACGTTTCACGACACGGTGGATGAATACTACGGGGCATGACCGCGGAGAATGTTCGTCGAAGACGACAGGACTGGCCCGACGCGGGCTGGACCTCGCTGCGGTTGGTGCAGTTCGACAACGCCGAGCGGGCCGAGCTGCACCTGCCGCCGAGCGACCACCAGTCCGTCGTGCTGGTCAATTCGGGTGTGCACACCATCGAGTCGCGGCACGGAACCCGTTGGCACACCGCCGACTACGGCCCCGGCATGATCGGGCTGACCGCGCCGGGGCAGCCGACCGACATCCGCTGGCGCGGCACAGAACGCAGTCTCACCACGCATGTCGAGCTCCCTGCCCCCCTGATCGACCGCACCTGCGTGGAACTGTGGGGTCGCGACGCCGCCCGGCTGGGCCGACCGGACGCGCTCGCCGTCGAGGATCCGGTGCTGTCATCGGTGATCGACGCGTTGTGCACCGCCGCCCGCAACGGCGTCGACGAGTTCTACGCCGAGTCGGCGGCGACGTTCCTGGCGGCGCATCTGCTCACCGTGCACGTCGGCGCGCCGCCGCCGCGCGAGCTCGGGCGGGAAGACCAGCGGGTGCGGCGGGCGGCGGGGTTCATTCGGGAGCACCACCAGCAGCCGCTGACCCTGGCCGAGATGGCGGCGGTGGCCGACCTCAGCCCGTTCCATTTCCTGCGGGTGTTCAAGGCGGCGACCGGGCAGACCCCGTACCGGTTCCTGACCAAGGTGCGGGTCGACCGGGCCCGGCGGCACCTGGCCCGGCGGGAGCTGTCCATCACCGAGATCGCGCACCTGTGCGGCTTCGCGTCACCGTCCCGGCTGACCGCCGCGTTCCGCAGCGAGACCGGGATGTCACCGTCCGGATACCGCGCGGCCGGACCGCAATAATCGCCCGCTGAGTACGCAATCTCCGGAATGCGCGCTCGGGTGCGGCGACCTACCGTGACGACGTGTCCACTAACGACTTGCCCGCCACCACGGTCGAGGTGAGCTGCACGGTCAACGACGAGCCGGTCCAGCTGCGGCTGGATCCCCGGGAGTCGCTGCTGGACGTGCTGCGCGAACGGCTGGCCCTCACCGGCACCAAGAAGGGCTGCGACCAGGGCCACTGCGGCGCCTGCACGGTGCATCTCGACGGCCGCCGAGTGGTGTCCTGCCTGACGCCGGCCGTGCAGGCCGACGGTCTCGCGGTGCACACCATCGAGAGCGTCACCGGTCCCGACGGCGAGCTGCACCCGTTGCAGCAGGCGTTCGTCGACAACGACGCGTTGCAGTGCGGCTACTGCACGCCCGGGCAGATCATGTCCGGCTTGGCCTGCATCGCCGAGGGGCACACCCACGACGACAACGAGATTCGCGAGTACCTCAGCGGAAACGTCTGCCGCTGCGGCGCGTACGTCGGCATCGTGGCCGCCGTGCGCCAGGCCGCCGGAAGGGTGGAGCGATGAAGCCGTTCGCCTACGCCGCACCGGCCAGCGTCGACGCCGTGGTCGAGGCGCTGCGGGTGGCCGAGCCGGGAACCAAGATCCTGGCCGGCGGCACCACGTTGTACGACCTGATGAAGATCGGCGTCGAGTCGCCGCCCGCGGTGATCGACGTGCACCGGCTGCCCGAGCTGACCGGCATCTCCGTCACGGACTCGGAGCTGGTCTTCGGCGCCGGCGTGCGGATGGCCGACGTGTCGGCCCACCCGGTGGTCAGCGCCTCGTACCCGGCGCTGGCCGAGTCGATCTGGCGGGCGGCCACCCAGCAGCTGCGGAACATGGCGACGCTGGGCGGAAACCTGTTGCAGCGCACCCGGTGCGGCTACTTCCGTGACGCGGACATGGCCTGCAACAAGCGGAATCCCGGCAGCGGCTGCGCCGCGATGGAGGGCGTGGACCGACCGCACGCGCTGCTGGGCGCGAGTTCCCAGTGCTGCGCGACATATGCCGGTGACTTCGCCATCGCGCTGCGGGCCTTTGACGCCGTGGTCGACGTTGTCGGGCCGCGCGGCGAGCGCTCGCTGGCGCTGGCCGACCTGCACGTCGAGCCGGGGGAGGACCCGAGCCGGGAGCACGTGCTGGCCGCCGACGAGCTGATCCTGCGCATCCGGGTGCCGCAGACCGAGGCCGGCCGGGGCTCCACCTATCTGAAGATCCGGGACCGCGAGTCGTACGCCTTCGCGCTGGCCTCGGCAGCCGTCGGGCTGGTGATCGACGGCGACGGCGTGGTCACCGAGAGCCGGATCGCGCTGGGCGGCGTGGCCACCCGGCCCTGGCGGGCGGTCGAGGCCGAGCGGTCGCTGCTCGGCGCGCCGCTGACCCCGGACGCGATGGCCCGGGCCGGCGCGCTCGCCTTCGCCGACGCGCGTCCCGGGCGGATGAACGGATTCCGAGTCGAGTTGGGCATGCGCACGGTGGCCGACGCCGTCCGCACGGCCGGGGAGCGAGCCGTCCGATGAGGGTCGACGCGTACGAGAAGGTCACCGGGCAAGCGCTGTACGGGGCCGACCGCGTGCTGCCGGGCATGGCCTACGCCGCCCTGGCGCTGGCCAAGATCGGCCGGGGCACGGTGTCCGACGTGGACGTCAGCGCCGCGCAGGCCGTGCCGGGCGTGCTGGCCGTGGAGACGAGGTTCGAGCTGGCCAGCCCCGGTTTCCTGATGGGCGGCCAGTTCGGGTTCCAGAGCCTGCAGCCGATGACCGGCGACCACATCGCCTATCGCGGCCAGCCGATCGCCATCGTCGTGGCGGAAACCCCGGTCGCCGCCACCGAGGCCGCCGAGGCGATCACCGCGACGTACCAGGAGGAGCCGTTCGCGCTGCACCTCGACTCCGAGGGCGCGACCACGCTCCTTCAGGAAGAAGCGATACCGCTGCCGTTCCTGGCCGACATCAAGGTCGGCGACGCGGACGCGGTGATCGACAGCAGTGCCGTGCGGATCGACGAGACCTTCGAGCACCCGCCGCAGCACGCCGTGCCGATGGAGCTCATCGGCGGCGTAGTCGAGTGGCAGGGCGACAAGCTGATCGTGCACGAGGGCACCCAGAACGCCAACGCCATCCGGTTCGGACTGGCCCAGCAGCTCGGCATCGACGCCGCGAACATCGAGGTGCGGTCGCCGTACGTCGGCGGCGGCTTCGGGCAGAAGAACTCGCTGCAGGTCCACATCGGACCGGTGGCGGTCCTGGCGAAGCGGTTGGGGCGTCCGGTGAAGCTCGTGCTGACCCGTACCCAGACCTTCCACAACGCCAGCTTCCGGCCGGCCACCAAGCACCGGATCCGGTTGGGCGCCGACGAATCCGGCAAGATCCTGGCCGCCGTGCACGAGGTCGACCAACAGACCTCCCGGCACGACCTGTTCATCGCCATGCACACCGAGGTCACCAGCCGGCTCTACGGCGTCTCGGCCTTCCGCGGGCGGCAACGCCTCGTGCGGACCGATGTGCAGACGCCCGGCTACATGCGGGCCCCGTTCGAGAGCCCGTCGATGTTCGCGTTCGAGCAGGCCGTGGACGAGCTGGCCCACGCCGTCGGCCGGGACCCGGTGGAGCTGCGGCTGGCCAACGACACCGAGACCGACCCGATCACCGGCCTGCCGTTCTCCAGCCGGCACGTCGGCGAGTGCCTGCGCCGCGGCGCCGAGCTCTTCGGGTGGTCCGGGCGCAATCCAGAGCCGGGATCGATGCGGGCGCAGGACGGTTCGCTGGTCGGTTGGGGCGTGGCCATCGGCAACTACTCCGGCAGCATCGTGCCCGCCCACGCGACGGTGACCGCGGGCGAGGACGGCAAGGTGACCGTCGCCGTCGACGGACACGAGATGGGCCAAGGGATTCGCTCCACGATCGCGCTGCTGGTGGCCCGCGATCTCGGGATCCCGGTGGCCGACGTGATCGTGCGGGTCGGCGACACCAGGTACGGCACCCAGCACCTCACCGCCGGTTCCTGGGGCACCGCCAGCGCGCTGCCGGCCGTCCAATCAGGACTCCAGGAGCTGCGCAAGCTGCTCAACGTGGCCGACAGCGGCGATGTCGACGTCGCCGCGGCCGTGGCGATAGTCGGCCACCCGGTGGAGGTGACCGCGCACGCGCTGGCTCCGGGCCAGTCGGCGGACGGCTTGGCCCAGGCCGAGACCGGCCACAGCGTGATCACCGGACCGGTGTTCCCCGAGTTCGTCACCTTCAGCTGGATCGCGCACTTCGTCGAGGTGCACGTCGAGCCGACCACGTGTCGTATCCGGGTGCCGCGGGTGGTCAGCGTCGCCGACTGTGGTCGGGTCGCCAGCCCGGTCACCGCCGCCAGCCAGGTCCGGGGCGGCGTGATCTGGGGCATCGGCGCCGCGCTGCGGGAGGAAAGCATGGTGGACGACCGTTTCGGCGGCTTCCTGAACTCCACTTTGGAGGAATACCCGGTGATGGTCAACGCCGATGTGGGCAGCATCGACGTCGAGTTCATCGACAAGCCCGACTATCTGTTCAACCCGGTGGGCGTGAAGGGGCTCGGCGAGGTCTCCATGGTCGGCGTGGCCGCCGCCGTCGCCAATGCCGTCCACCACGCCACCGGACGCCGCCACCACAGACTCCCGATCCGCATTGAGCACGTCATCTGAGGTCGCCGCGCGCCCCTCGGTGAGCGCGCCGGACGCCATGAGTCCGGCTGCCCTCGCCGAGGCGCGGCGGGCTCAGCCGCG
>DASWRQ010000299.1:0-23150 GCA_036403095.1 Kutzneria sp.
TCGTGCAGGATCCACCGCGGCCGCCGCGCAAGGAGACGGCGCGGACGCGGTCGCCGTATCTCGGGGCGTCCGCGCTGTGGCGGCTGCACGGGGCGAGCGCCCTGCTGGTGGTGCCGCAGTTCGTGATCTCGGCGTTCAGCCTGGAGTACCTGGTCAGCGCGCAGCACTGGACTCCCGGCGGGGCCGGCGTCTTCCTCGGTGTCGTGCAGGCCGCCGGCGCGGCCGGGCGGATCGCCACCGGCCGGTGGGCCGACCTGGTCGGCAGCCGGCTGCGGCCGATGCGGCAACTGGCCGTGGCCAGCACGGTGGTGATGCTGCTGTTGGCCCTCGGCGACCGCGCCGCCCCGTGGCTGGCCGTGGCGGTGATCGCTGTCGGGGCCGTGATCACGGTGGCGGACAACGGTTTGGGCTTCACCGCGACCGCCGAGCTGGCCGGCACCGCATGGTCGGGCCGGGCGCTGGGGGCGCAGAACACCGCCCAGAACATCGCCGCCGCGCTCACCCCGCCGCTGCTCGGAGCCCTGGTCGGCGGCTTCGGCTACGCCACCGCCTTCACGGTCGGCGCGATCTTCCCCCTGCTGGCCATCCTCGCGACCCCGGTCAAAGCCGAAGACACCCATCGCGCCGCAACAGAACTCGCCACGCGCAACAAATAGTTGGGAAGGGACCATTCCTCCACTCGGAGTGGAGGAATGGTCCCTTCCGAACAGAAACTCAATGGGTGCGGAAGCGGTTCTCGAGGCCTTCGACCAGGGACTTCCACGCCTCTACCTCGGCGTCGAAGGGGGCGCTCGGGGCGAGGCGGGTCGGGTCCGGGCGGACGACGAAGGACACCAGCCAGCCCAGGCTCTCCGACTGGGCCAGCGCCTCGGACACCGAGTCGTCGCCGGCCCAGGAGGCGGCGTCCTCGATCAGCTCGACGGCCAGGTCCAGCTGCACCGGGTCCATCGAGTCGGGGCCCTCGGCGATGTCCTCGGCGATGCCGTTGAACACGTAGACGTTGTCGTCGTGCACCTCGACCTCGAGCTCGCCGGCGGTGGCCTTGGTGGCGACCTCGTCCCAGGTGGCGACCTCGGTGATGTCGTTGCCGGCCAGCTCGTTGCCGGTGTTGACCAGGAAGCGGCCCAGCGCCTTGGCCGAGGTGAAGATGTCGATCTCACCGGAGTTGCCGAGGAAGACCGGCTCGTCGTCGACGTAGCAGCGCAGCGTGTAGTACTCGTGGTCGCCGAGGATGATCTTGATCGGGTCGATGCCGACCTCGCCCCAGAAGCCGAGGTCCTCGGGCTCGTCGTCGGGCTGGCGCTCGGCGGCGTCCGCGTCGGCGTCGGCCTCCGCGGCCAGCTGGGCCTCGGCGTCGGCCAGCTCCTGCTCGGCCTCGGCCACCGCCTTCTCGTCCACGTCGGGCACGGTCACGATCGCGTCGATCGCGTCCAGCACCTCGTCCCAACGCTCGACGACGACCTTGGCCAGCTCGGTCCAGCGGCGCTCGCCGTCCCGGCCGGTGAACGGGAAGGTGCCCTGCGGCAGCAGCGCGAAGCCGTCCACCGAGTCCAGCACCTCGTTGACCTTGTCCAGCTCGCACACGTCGGCCAGCGAACGCAGGATCGACACCACGTCGGCCAGCTCGCCGATGGTCCAGGTGTCCGGGTCCTCCGAGACCAGCTCGGGCACGCCGACCAGGTCGAACTGGTGGTTCTCGTCGGGCACGAGCTCGACCGCCGACAGCGCGGGCAGCACGTGCCAGGCCGGGTGGTCGGTCAGGTCGTGCTCGGTGGCGGTGCGCACGAAGGCGGCCAGGCGGGCGGCGTCGGGGAAGGCGTAGAGGTCCTCCTCGTGCCCGAGGAACGCCTCCCACTCCTCACCCTCCTCGCGCCAGCGCGGCGCCCACAAGGTGATCAGGTCGCCCTGCGGCAGCCCGAGCTCGATCGGGACGATGTCCTGAGCCATCTGGAGACCTCCCGGTCACGGCCAGCGCTGTCGGCGGGAACGGGGCAGAGCCTACGTGGTCGCTCGATCATCACAGTTGACTAGGGGGTCTTCTCCCACACCGTGAGGTCGAAGGTGAGCTGTCCGCCGACCGCCGGATGGAACGCGACCAGCGCGAACCGGCCCTGGGCGCTGGTCGTGCAGTAGGCCCCGCCGGCCAGGATCTGGTCCACGTCCAGCAGCGGCGTGTACGCGGTGGCGGCCACGCAGTCGGCGTAGCCGGCGTTCGCCGGGGCCGGCGCGAAGCCGCGGCCGGAGCTCAGCACGGTGTCCTGGGTGTCGAACCGGAGGTCGGTGAAGTAGGCGGGATCGCTGCTCTGCACCACGTCCCAGTTGGGCTGGGTGCTGTCCAGATTCACGCCGTAGCCGACGTTGAGCACGACCGGCGAGCCGGCCGGCGTGGAGTTGCGGATGGTGCCGCTGCCGATCGCCGTGGTCGTCGTGGTGGTGATGGTCGTTGTCGTGTCGGTGGTAGTGGTCGTCGGCGGTGGCGTGGTGATCGTGGTCGGCGCGGGACTCGACGGGAGGACGGAGGACTGCGCGGTGTGCACGCCCAGCAGGTAGCCGCCCATCACTGCCGCGGCCAGCAGCGCGATGACCAGCACGATGAGGAAGGCGATCAGCGGCCCGCGGTCCGGACGCCGGGGCGGGCGACCGTCGTCCGGAGGCGCCCACATCGTCTCGGTGTCCGACACGGCAGCCCTCCTCGCACGCGTCCGGGCAGGTTAACCCGTTGGGCCCGATGCCGTCAGGCGGAGATCGGATTCGCCCGATCGTCCTCCGATGAGCGGTACCGGCCCGGTTGTTCTTACTCGATCATGAACGGATGGCAGTGGCCGACGCGTGGGGTCGGATCGTGCGCTGGCTGTCCTTCTACGCACCGTCGACCGGGTCGGTGCTGCGCACGATGGCGGACCGGGAAGATGTCGTGATCCTCGAGCAGGAGATCGGTGTCGAGCTGCCCGACGACCTGCACGAGTGGTGGTCGGTGTGCGGCGGCACCGGGAACTCGGCGTTCGCCGAGATCATCCCGCCCTTCTACACGCCGCACGGCCCGCAGGGCGCGGTGGACTCGTTCCGCGTGCAGCGGAAGCTGTGGGCGGACGCCTGGGACACGCCGGCATGCGGCCCCGACGCGGGGTCGGCCGGCAACAGCTACCACCCGCTCTGGGTGCCGTTCGCCTTCGACGGCCTGGGCGACGCCCTGGTCGTCGACCTGCGGCCCGGCCCGCTGCGCGGCTGTGTGCTGGAGTGGGACCACGAGCAGGCCGAGGCCCACGGGCCGGAATGGCGCAGCATCACGGAGATGCTGGAGCAGATCGCCACCGCGCTCGAGGAGCGGACGAAGGTGCGGCACTGCCGCCCCGAGACCACGACGGACGGCCGCATCGACTGGCGGACCAGCTAACTCAAGATCAAGGCGGCTTTCCTCCACTCCGAGTGGAGGAAAGCCCCCTTCCAAGCGTGAAAATCAGCCGCGGATCGTGTCGATGACCAGTGGGGGGCGGTCCTCGGTGGCCTCGCCGATGACGATGCCGCCGGTGAGCGCGTCGCGGCCGGCGTCGAGCAGTTCCGGCGTGTCGGTGCGCAGTTCCAGCAGCGGCTGTCCCTTTTCGACGGTGTCGCCGGGCTTGGCCAGGCAGAGCACGCCGGCGCCGTGCTGCACCGGGTCCTCCTTGCGGGCCCGGCCGGCGCCGAGGCGCCAAGCGGCCACGCCGATGGCGTAAGCGTCCAGGCCGGTCAGCACACCGCCCTCGGCCGCCTCGACGACCTCGACGTGCTTGGCCACGGGCAGCGGGGCCTCCGGGTCACCGCCCTGCGCGGCGATCATCCGACACCAGGTCTCGTAGGCGTCGCCGGCGGCCAGCACCGCGGCCGGGTCCACATCGGACAGTCCGGCCAGCGACAGCATCTCCCGGGCCAGCGCGACGGTCAGCTCGACGACGTCGGCCGGGCCGCCGCCCTTGAGCACCTCGACCGACTCGGCCACCTCGACGGCATTGCCGACGGCGTTGCCCAGCGGCACGGACATGTCTGTCAGCACGGCGCTGATGCGAAGCCCGTGGTCGACGCCGATGGACACCAGCGCCCGGGCCAGTTCGGTGGCGTCGGCCAGGTTCTTCATGAACGCGCCGGAGCCGACCTTGACGTCCAGCACCAGCGCGCCGGCGCCCTCGGCGATCTTCTTGCTCATGATGGAGCTGGCGATCAGCGGCACCGACTCGACGGTCCCGGTGACGTCGCGCAGCGCGTACAGCTTGCGGTCGGCCGGGGCCAGTCCCTCGGTGGCGGCGCAGACGACCGCGCCGACCGAGCGCAGCTGGGCACGAATGTCCTCAGTGGACAGCTGGGCCCGCCAGCCCGGAATGGACTCCAGCTTGTCCAGCGTGCCGCCGGTGTGGCCGAGGCCACGGCCGGAAAGCTGCGGCACGGCCGCGCCGCAGGCCGCCACCAGGGGCGCCAGCGGCAACGTGATCTTGTCGCCGACGCCGCCGGTGGAGTGCTTGTCCACGGTCGGCCGGTCCACGTGCAGGGTCAGCCGCTCACCGGACTCGACCATGGCCCGGGTCCACCGCGCGGTCTCGTCGGACGTCATGCCGTTGAGCAGAATCGCCATGGCCAGCGCGGACATCTGCTCGTCGGCGACGACGCCGTGGGTGTACGCGTCGACCACCCAGTCGATCTGCTCGCCGGACAGAACTTGTCGGTCCCGCTTGGCCCGGATGATCTCGACAGCGTTGAAGTGACTCACGGCAGGTCCTCTGGTCCGAACGCGTCTGGCAGAACTTCCCGCATCGTAAGCACACCACGCGGGGTGTCCACCAGACAGTCGGGACCGCCCAGCTCGTAGATGATCTGACGGCAGCGACCGCACGGCATGAGCAACTCGCCTTCGCCGCTGCGACAGGCCACCGCCACGAACCTGCCGCCGCCGGTCAGCCGCAGCTGCCCGGCCATGGTGCACTCGGCGCACAACGCCACGCCGTAGGCGGCGTTCTCGATGTTGCAGCCGGTCACGACGCGGCCGTCGTCACACAGGGCGGCGGCCCCGACCTGCAACCCCGAGTAGGGGCAGTAGGCCGACGCCGCCGCGGCCACGGCGCACTGCCGCAGCTGATCCCAGTCCACAGTGGACAACTAACTTCCCTGTCCTCGTCGGTATATCAGGCCGTCGGCCGCCGGCATCCGCAATCGTTGCGACGACATCGCCAGCACCACGATCGTCACGATGTGCGGCAGGTACGTGGTCAGCTCCTGCGGCAGCGAGTCGATCGACTGGTACAGCAGGTAGAGCGCGCCACCGACCACAATGGACACCAGTCCGACGATCCACTTGCGACGGATCAGCTGGACCAGGGCGATCACCCAGACCAGCAGCGAAACGCCGTAGAACAGGCCCAGCACCGTCTTGCCATCGGTGAGCGTCTGCAAGCCGTCGGCGTAGCCGAACAGCGCCGCGCCGCCGAGCAGGCCGCCGGGCCGCCAGTTGCCGAAGATCATGGCGGCCAGACCGATGTAGCCGCGGCCGTTGGTCTGGTTCTCCAGGTAGCCGTTCTGGCCGGGGGCCAGCACCAGCGCCGCGCCGCCGAGCCCGGCGAACCCGCCGGAGATCACCACCGCGATGTACTTCTGCAGATAGACGTTGACGCCCAACGACTCGGCCGCCACCGGGTTCTCGCCGCAGGACCGCAGCCGCAGGCCGAACCGGGTGTGCCAGAGCACGACGAAGCTGATCGGCACCAGCAGGATGGTGATCATCGTGAGCGGGGACACGCCACTGAGCACGCCGTGCAGGATGCCGGCGATGTCGGAGACCACGTAGCGCTGCTGCTTCTCCAGGTCTCCCAACCAGTCCGCGACCGGCTGCGCCGAGTAGGTGTCGAAACCCGGCACCTTCGGCGACTGCCGCGGGTTGTGCGACAGCGGCGTGAACAGCAGCGTGGACAGGTACTTGGCCACGCCCGCGCCGAGCAGGTTGATCGCCACACCGGACACGATGTGGTTGACGCCGAAGGTCACCGTGGCCACCGCGTGCAGCAGGCCGCCGAGCGCGCCGAAGACCACGCCGCCGAGCACGGCCGCCCACGGGCCCCACTGGTAGCCGGCCCAGGCCGCGCCCCAGGTGCCGAGGATCATCATGCCCTCGAGGCCGATGTTGACCACGCCGGCCCGTTCCGCCCACAGGCCGCCGAGTCCGGCCAGCAGCAGCGGCACCGCCAGCTGGAGTCCGGCCTGGACGGTCGAGCTGGCGGTGATGTTGGGCAGGCCGGTCAGGTCGGCGGTCACCGTGAGCAGCACGATGGCCGCGAGCGTCCAGAGCACTCCGTTGGCCCAGCCGGGAATCCGGCGCTTGACCGGGGCGGCGGCGCGGGTGACCGACGCCGGAGGGTTCATGTCGATCACGACGCGCTCCCGGTGGTCGCGGCGGCCAGCTGGCTGCCGACCCTGCGTTGCTCGGCGGCCAGTTCGAGCCGGCGGATCACCTCGTAGGACACCACCACGGACAGCACGATCGCGCCCTGCATGATGGTGACGATCTCCCGTGGCACCTGGATGTTGTCCAGCGACACCGCGGACTGGTCCAGGAACGCCCACAGCAGCGCGCCGAAGGCGATGCCGCCGGGATTGTTCCGGCCGAGCAGCGCCACCGCGATGCCGGTGAAGCCGTAGCCCTGCGGGGAGATCAGGGTGTACGTGTGGTCGCGGCCGAGCAGCTCCGGCAGCGCGGTGAGGCCGGCGATCGCGCCGGACAGCAGCATCGCGATGGCGATCATGCGCTTGGCGTCGACGCCGCCGGCGGTGGCCGCGGTCGGCGACTCGCCGGAGGCCTGCAGCTCGAAGCCGAACCGGGTGCGGTTGAGCATCACCCAGTAGCCGACGCCGACCAGGACGGCGATCACCGCGAAGCCGAAGACGGTGCCGGCCGAGCCGAGCGGGATGCCGGGGATCCAGTCGGCCGACGGGATCGGCCGGGTGCCGATGTTGTTGTTGCTCAGCACGCCGAACACGCCCTGCTTGATCAGCAGCGCGATGATGCCGCCGGCGATGGCGTTGAGCATGATCGTGGTGATCACCTCGCTGACGCCGCGGGTGACCTTGAGGATCGCCGGCAGCGCGGCGAACAGCGCGCCGCCGAGCATCGCGACCACGATGATCACGATCTGGCCCAGCACCGGCGGCAGGTTCAGCTCGCCGCCGACGATCGCCGCGAGCACCGCGCCGATCCGGTACTGGCCCTCGACGCCGATGTTGAACAGGTTCATCTTGAACCCGATCGCCACCGCGATGCCGACCAGGTAGTACACGCTGGCGCTGTTGATGATGTCCACGGCCGTGGTGTTGTGGCCGACCTGGACCACCATGGCGGCCAACGCCTTCGCCGGGTTGCTGCCCGAGATGATCAGCGCCACCGAGCACAGCAGCGCCGAGAACACGATCGCCACCACCGGCGGCAGCAACTTGCCACGCAGTGAGCGCATCAGGCTTCTTCCTCTCCACCGGTCGTCGCGCCGGTCATGGCGCTGCCCAGCTCCTCGGGCGTGACCGTCGCCGGATCGGCGTCCGCCACCAGCCGTCCGCGCAGCATCACCTTGATCGTGTCGGACAGGCCGATCAGCTCGTCCAGGTCGGCCGACACCAGCAGCACGGCCAGGCCGGCGGCGCGAGCCTGCTTGATCTGCTCCCAGATCAGCGCCTGCGCGCCGACGTCGACACCGCGGGTCGGGTGCGAGGCGATCAGCAGCACCGGGTCGCCGGACAGCTCGCGGCCGACGATGAGCTTCTGCTGGTTGCCACCCGACAGCGCCGCCGCCGGCACCTCGATGCCGGGCGTGCGGACGTCGAACTGCTCGACGATGCGCCGCGTGTCGTCGCGAGCCCCCTCGACGTCCAGCCAGCGCCCGTTGACCACCGGACGGCGGGTCTGGAACCCCAGGATCCGGTTGAACCACAACGACTGCGTCAGCAGCAGGCCGTGCCGGTGCCGGTCCTCGGGGATGTAGCCGATGCCGGCCTCGCGGCGGTGCAGGGTGCTCGTCCTGGTCAGGTCGGTGATCGCGCCGGCCGAGTCGACCAGCAGCACCGAGCCGCCGTCGGCCTTGCGCATGCCCATGACCGCCTCGACCAGCTCGGTCTGGCCGTTGCCCTCCACGCCGGCGATGCCGAGGATCTCGCCCGCGTGCACGGCCAGGTCGATCTCGTCCAGGATCGCGCGGCCGCCGCTGTCGCTCAGACGCAAGCCGGCGACCGTGAGCACGGCACGGTCGGTCACCGTGGACTCGCGGGTCTCCGGGCTGGGCAGCTCGGAGCCGACCATCATCTCCGCGAGTTGACGTGACGTCACGGACTTCGGATCGACCGTGCCGACCGTGGTGCCGCGGCGGATCACCGTGATGCTGTCGGCGATCGCGCGCACCTCGTCCAGCTTGTGCGAGATGAACAGGAAGGTGAAGCCCTGCTCGCGCATGCCACGCAGGGTGTCGAAGAGCTCGTCGACCTCCTGCGGCACAAGCACCGCCGTCGGCTCGTCCAGGATGATGATGCGGGCGCCGCGGTAGAGCACCTTGAGGATCTCCACCCGCTGCCGGTCGGCCACGCCCAACTGCTCGACGAGCTCACCGGGGTCGACGCCGAGGCCGGTCCGGCCGGCCAGCTCCTGGATGCGGGCCCGGGCCTTGCCGCCGATGCCGTGCAGCGCCTCCGCGCCGAGCACCACGTTCTCCTGCACGGTGAGGTTGTCGGCCAGCATGAAGTGCTGGTGCACCATGCCGATGCCGGCCTTGATGGCGTCGGCCGGGGTGCGGAAGCGGACCTCCTCGCCGGCCACCTCGATCGTGCCCTCGTCCGGCTGCTGCATGCCGTAGAGGATCTTCATCAGGGTGGACTTGCCGGCGCCGTTCTCGCCGCACAGCGCGTGCACCTCTCCGGCGCGGACGGTGAGCCTGATGTCGTCGTTGGCCACGACGCCGGGGAAGCGCTTGGTGATCCCGGTGAGCACGACCGCGGGCACGCCGAGGTCGGTGGCGGTGGTCATGGGGCAACTCCTTACAGCACTACCGCGGGCCCGGCCAATCCTGGCGGGCCCGCGGTAGGGGTGCTTGCCGCTGGTGTCAGCTGCCGGGCAGCGTCGAGGGGACCTTGATCACGCCGGAGATGATCTGCGCCTTGTAGGCGTCGACGGTGCTCTTGATGTCGTCCACCTTGCCGCCGGAGGTGGAGTAGTCCACGCCGCCCACCGCGAGGTCGAAGACCTTCGGGATGGCGGTCAGGTCGTTGGACGCGACGCCGCGCAGGAAGTCGTACACCGCGGTGTCGACCCGCTTCATCATCGAGGAGATGATGATGTCCTTGTCGTCCGCGACGCCGGCCTGCTTGTACTGGTCGGAGTCGACGCCGATGGCGTAGGCGCCGGACTTGGCCTTGACCGCGTCGAAGATGCCCTTGCCGGAGTTGCCGGCGGCCTGGTAGATCACGTCGGCGCCGGCGGAGAGCTCACCCTGCGCGACCAGGCGGCCCTTGTCGGGGGCCTGGAAGCCGGTGAAGTCGCCGGCCGGGGTGATGTACTTGTCCTCGATCTTGATGTCCGGCGCGGCCGCCTTGGCGCCCGCGTCGAAGCCGGCCTGGAACTTCTGGATCAGCGGCACGTTCACGCCGCCGACGAAGCCGACGTGGCAGCCCTTGGACTTGTAGGCCGCGATCACGCCGACCAGGAAGGAGCCCTGCTCCTCGGTGAAGGTCAGCGGCGTCACGTTCGGCGAGTTCTCCACCGTGGAGTCGACGATGGCGAACTTGGTGTTCGGGAAGTCCTTGGCCACCTTCTGCAGCGCCGGGCCGTAGGCGAAGCCGACCGTGACGACCGGGTTGTAGCCGTCCTGGGCCAGCTGGCGCAGGCGCGCCTCCTTGGCCGCGTCCGACTCGTTCGGCGCCGCCGTGGTCTCCTTGATGTTGTCCGCCTTGACGCCCAGCTGCGTCTTGGCCAGATCCAGGCCCGCCGCCGCCGCGTCGTTGAACGACGCGTCGCCGCGGCCGCCGATGTCGTAGGCCAGGCCGACCTTGAGCGCGCTGCCGTCGACCTTGGTCGAACTGCCGGTCGTGGTCGTGCCGGCCGCCGCGGCGGTGGGCGGCGTGGCCAGCTTGCAGCCGCTGCTGCCTGACGAGCTGCCGCCGCCGCCGGCGTTGCTCGACGTGCTGTCCTTGGCACACGCGGCCAGCGACACCACGCTGGTCAGCGCGATCGCCGCTACCGCTACTCCACGCATTCGACGCACGGTTTGTCGTCCTCTCCCTGCTTCGGCGGGCCGCGATGCCCCGACCCCGTTGTTCGGTGTCGGTCCCACCGAGGGCGAAACGGTACCTCCCGGTCCCGGGCCCACGACACCGGTCACGGTCCGTGTAACCGAATCGTTGACCCGCTCGGACGAATTGTCGGCACCTCGTCACACAAAGTCACCAGGAACCGTACGCTCGTCCGCTAGCGTCTCAGCCGGCAAACGGGGATCAGGGGAGGCCCACGCGGTGAGCGGATTCGAGACCGACCCGGACCATCTGCGCCGGTCCGGCGGCATGCTGTCGAAGTTCGGCCAGACCGTCGGCAAGGCCGGCGAGAAGCTCGAGGACACCGGCCAGAACCTCGTCGAGCACGCTGCCGGCGACCGCTCCGGCGTCGGTTCCGTGGTGGCCAAGTTCTCCGGCCGGGCCATGTCCATCCTCGGCAAGGTCTTCCAGCAGGGCGGCCGCGTCGCCGACAAGGCCGGCCAGAACCTGCACAAGACCGGCGACCTGCACGAAGGCGCCGACCACGAGGCCAAGAACCTGATCGAGCGGCAGCACCCGGACAACAAGTCCAAGCATCTGCCCGGCGAGGGCACCCGGACCGCCTCCGCGGTGAGCGGCGGCGGCAAGCGGTCCGACCCGAAGAAGCTGCCCGGCAGCGACGAGCACAAGCCCGAGGAGGTCGGCGAGGGCAGCGGCGGCAAGAAGGACAAGACGCCGCCCAAGGTCGACGGCGAGGACCACCGCAGCGGCGACCTGTTCGAACGCCGCAAGCCGCCGTCAGCCACCGAGCCGGTGGAGCATCCACCGACGTTGCCCACATCGCACAGTCCGGGAAAGGACGGCCCGGACGGCGAGGACACCGGCATACCCCACACCACGGACACCGGACCGGCGGACAAGCGGCGGGGCGCGGTGCTGGAGGAGATCGACCCCAAGGGCGATCGCGTGACCACCAAGAACGGCCTGATCGACACGATCGACGGCAAGCCGGTCAAGCAGTACATGGACGAGGTGTCCGAGAAGCGCGCCCACGAGATCTCGGCCGGCATGCACAAGAAGGACGGTCCCTGCTCGGCGGCGGCCATCGACCTGCGCACCGGCATGATCACCGAAGGCGTCAACGGGCGTCCCAACAGCCTGATCCCCCAGGACAACCTGCACCCGACGCTGCAGGACAACCTCAAGAACATGGGTGACTGGAAGCACGACGTCGTCGGCAAGGACGGCACCGTGTTGACCACGTTCGACGGCAAGGCCCACCACGACCAGCCGCTACGGCACGCCGAGGTCAAGGCGGTCAACGAGCTGCTGTGGGAACGCGAGCGGCGCGGCATGGAGACCGGCCCGTCCGCCCTGGACGAGTTGCGGATCGACCCGCGGTTCCTGAAGGACGGCACCCACATGAAGGTGGGCGGCGAGGCCGGAGCCTGCGCCAACTGTTACAACATCCTGGACGGCGTGCCGTCCTACACCGGGCGGTTTCCCTACCATCCCGATGACCACCGTTACTCCCGAGTTGATGTGGCTGACAGGTGAACCCCATGCGTGTCAATCGCGAGCAGACCACTTCGGACACCGACGACGGTTGGATGGTCCGCCTCGACGGCGTGCCGTTCACGGGCGAGGTCGTCGAGACCGAGGACGGCCGGATCACGGGCATCAGCACCTACCGCGACGGCCAGCTCGACGGGCCCGAGGTGGAGTACTACCCCGACGGCAGCAAGGAATCCGAGGGGCACTACGCCATGGGGAACGCCGTCGGCGAGTGGCGGAGCTGGTACCCGAACGGCCAGCTCAAGGAGTTCAACCTCTTCGACCGCTGGGGCGACGTGCGCAAGATCCAGGAGTGGGACCCCGAGGGCAACCTCACCCGGGACAGCGAACACGCCGGCGCCCATGGCGACGAGATGTGACCGTGTGAAGCGGATCGACATGGCGGCGGCCGGGATTCCCGCCGCCTGCCGACTGAAGTCGGAAACAACCGTCCACGAGCGACGGGTCGTCGGACCGACGAGGCAGTGGGACGAGGAAGGGCGGGAGCCGGCCCGGGAGATCGCGCCGGAGCTGGAGTTCGCGGCCCGGGGTGTGCGGAAGACGGGGCGAAACGCTTCGACTCCCAAGCCGGCGGCGAACGGGGATGTCTGATCGGGCCCGGGAGAAGTACGTTTGACGGGTGAGTGACTGGCTGCCGGTCCGCTGGCCGGACGATGACGACGCGGCGGTCGCGCTGGAGGACTGGCTCGACGAAGGGGTCGGCGACTTCACGGGACTGGACTTCCGTGGCGCGGACCTGACGGGCGCGCCGCTGAGCGGGGCGGTGCTGCTGGGCGCGGACCTGCGGGACGTGGTGCTGAGGAAGGCGGAGCTGGACGACGCGCAGCTGACCAGCGCGGATCTGCGCGGGGCGGACCTGGCGGAGGCGCAGCTGCCGGACGCGAACCTGGACGACGCGAACCTGGCCAAGGCGAATCTGACCCGGGCGAACCTGACCCGGGTGTCGGCGATCGGCGCGGTCTTCAAGGACGCGAACCTGCGTGGGGCCAATCTGACGGCGGCGATGCTGGACGACGTGGACCTGTCGGCGGCGAACCTGGCGGAAGCGGTGCTGGACGGCGCTTTTCTGCCCCGCAGGGCCAAGCGCATCGAGCTGTACGCGGACGCCCCGACCAGGGACGACGAAGGTCGCCTGTGTCACGGCGACGAGCCGTTCACGGGTGAGCTGGTCCGCGAGAACGGGGATCGGCTGCTGTCGCTGGAGACGTACCGCGACGGTGTCCGCACGACGGCCAAGACCTGGTACGACAGCGGGATCCTGCGCAGCGACGGGGAGAAACGCTGGCATCCCAACGGAATGCCGGCCCAGGACGGCGACAGCCACTGGGACGAGCGGGGCGAGCCGACGACCCGGCTCGACCGGACCCAAACGACCGAGGTCAATGGCTTGACATACAACGGAAAAAGTCCGTTCACGGGGCAATTGGCCGACGGCGACACGATCACGTCCTGCCGGGACGGCCTGAAGGACGGCCCCTGGTGGTCGCCGACCGCGGAGGGCCGGTACGAGCAGGGCGTCCGGGTGGGCGAATGGCGGCGCTGGCACGCCAACGGCCGGATCCGGGAGCTCACGGTGCACGACCCCAAGGGCGCCATCACCAAGATCCAACGGTGGGACGCCAACGGTTTCGTCGAGGACGAGCGGGAGGTGCCGGCGGACGAGCCGCCGCTGCCCCGCATCGACCTCCAGGTCAGCACGGTCGAGTGGGACGACGGCGCGCGGCTCAGACACAACGGCCACGCCTTCACCGGCGAGGCGGTGACCCACGGCTACAGCGGCGAGGTGACCTCGCTGGTGACCTACCGGTACGGCGTGGAGGACGGCCCGCAGCGCGAGTGGTACGAGGACGGCACGCCCAAGTCGGAGCTTACGGTTCGGCGGGGCGTGATCATCGGCGTCGCAAGGGACTGGCATCCGGACGGCCGGCTGGCCCGCGAGCGGGTCTTCGACGAGCGCGGCGACCTGTCGGCGGAGAGGCACTTCACGTGATCGACGACTGGCCGTCGACCCCGGACGAGGCCGTCGAGCTGCAACGACGGCTGGCCCCGCTGGTCGACCCGCACCCGCCGGTCGGCTGGCAGCCGCGGACCGCGGCCGGCCTGGACGTGGCCTATGACGGGGACCGGCTGTGCGCGGCGGTGGTCGTGGTCGACCTCGCGTCACTCGAAACGGTGGATCAGGTCGTGGTGCCGGGCGTCACGGATTTCCCTTACGTGCCAGGGCTGTTCGCGTTCCGTGAGCTCCCGGCGCTGATGAAGGCCCTCGAACGGCTGACGACGTCGCCCGATGTGCTGATCTGCGACGGCCAGGGCGTGGCCCATCCGCGCCGGTTCGGGCTGGCCAGCCACCTGGGCGTGGTCACCGGGCTGCCGTCGATCGGCGTGGCCAAGACCCCGATGGGCCGCTACGACCCGCCCGGCCCGGACCGCGGCGACTGGACCGAGCTCAGGGACGGCGACGACGTGGTCGGCCGGGCGCTGCGCACCCAGCGGGACGTGAAGCCGCTGTTCGTCTCGATCGGGCACCGGATCGATCTGGACACCGCGTGCGCGCGGGTGCTCGACCTCGCCCCGAAGTACCGCCAGCCGGAGACCACCCGCCGGGCCGACCAGCTCTGCAGGCAGGCACTGGTCCTTGATCGTTAAAGCGGCCTGGACCACACCGTTGTGTGTCTCATCGATCACAGACGGCCCGTCGCCGTTGGGCCAGCCGCAGGGCCCCGGTCTAGCATCCGGAGGGTCAAGGCCCCGTACGCAGCAGCCACCTGGGGCCGCGCCCACCACTGACGCTGGAGGCCACGCGCACCATGGCCAGTACCACCGCCCCGCCAACGGGCGCAGCACCGGAAACAGGGGGCAGCAGCCGACGCGGTAGCACCATCTACCGCGGCGATCTGGGCATGTGGTCCTGGGTGGCCCACCGGATCACCGGTGTGCTGACCTTCTTCTTCCTGTTCGCGCACGTGCTGGACACCGCGGTCGTTCGGGTCTCGCCGAACGCCTACGACAAGGTGATCGAGCTCTACAAGAACCCGCTGGTCAACCTGTTGGAGCTGGGCCTGGTCGCGGCGGTGCTCTACCACGCGCTCAACGGCGTCCGGATCATGCTGGTCGACTTCTGGGCCAAGGGCCCGCGCTTCCAGCGCCCGATGCTGTGGGCGATCATCGTGATCTGGGTGCTGGTGATGGTTCCCGGCGCCTACTTCATGCTCCAGCGCAGCTTCATCACGGTCTTCGGCGGTGGCAACTGACATGAGCACCCTGAACATCTCGGCGCCGCGAAGCCCGCGCCGCCCGGCCGCACAACGTCGCTCGCCTCGGGGCAGCAACTTCGAGCTCTACAGCTGGCTGTTCATGCGGCTGTCCGGCCTGCTGCTGATCGTGCTCGTGCTCGGGCACCTGTTCATCATGAACATCCTCGACGGCGGCGTGCACCGGATCAACTTCGCCTTCGTCGCCGGCCGCTGGTCGTCGCCGTTCTGGCAGTTCTGGGACCTGTCCATGCTGTGGCTGGCCGAGCTGCACGGCGGCAACGGCCTGCGCACCGTGATCAACGACTACGCGCGCAAGGACGCCACCCGGTTCTGGCTGAAGATCCTGCTGTACGTGTCCATGGCGCTGATCCTGGCGCTGGGCAGCTTCGTGATCTTCACCTTCGACCCGAACATCAGCGGCTGACCGCGGGAGACGCCGGACATGCAGGTACACAAGTACGACGTGGTCATCGTCGGCGCCGGCGGCGCCGGGATGCGCGCGGCCATCGAGGCCGGCCAACGCGTCCGCACCGCGGTGCTGACCAAGCTCTACCCCACCCGGTCCCACACCGGCGCGGCGCAGGGCGGCATGTGCGCCGCCCTCGCGAACGTCGAGGAGGACAACTGGGAGTGGCACACCTTCGACACGATCAAGGGCGGTGACTACCTCACCGACCAGGACGCCGCCGAGATCATGTGCAAGGAAGCCATCGACGCGGTCCTCGACCTGGAGAAGATGGGGCTGCCGTTCAACCGGACCCCCGAGGGCCGGATCGACCAGCGGCGCTTCGGCGGGCACACCCGCGACCACGGCAAGGCGGCCGTGCGCCGCGCGTGCTACGCGGCCGACCGCACCGGGCACATGATCCTGCAGACGCTGTACCAGAACTGCGTCAAGCACGGCATCGAGTTCTTCAACGAGTTCTACGTGCTCGACGTGTGCATGACCGAGACGGCCAACGGCCCGGTCTGCACCGGCGCGGTCGCGCTGGAGCTGGCCACCGGCGAGATCCACGTGTTCCAGGCCAAGGCGGTCGTGTTCGCCACCGGCGGCTTCGGCAAGGTCTTCAAGACCACGTCCAACGCGCACACCCTGACCGGCGACGGCATGGGCATCATCTTCCGCAAGGGCCTGCCGCTGGAGGACATGGAGTTCTACCAGTTCCACCCGACGGGCCTGGCCGGCCTGGGCATCCTGCTCACCGAGGGGGCCCGGGGCGAGGGCGCGATCCTGCGCAACGCCGACGGCGAGCGGTTCATGGAGCGCTACGCCCCCACCATCAAGGACCTGGCGCCGCGCGACATCGTCGCCCGGTCCATGGTGCTGGAGGTGTTGGAGGGCCGCGGCGCCGGCCCGCACAAGGACTACGTGCTGCTGGACTGCACGCACCTCGGGGCCGAGGTGCTGGAGACCAAGCTGCCCGACATCACCGAGTTCGCCCGCACCTACCTGGGTGTGGATCCGGTGACCGAGCCGGTGCCGGTGTACCCGACCGCGCACTACGCGATGGGCGGCATCCCCACCAACATCCACGCCGAGGTGTTGCGGGACAACGAGCACGTCGTCCCCGGCCTGTACGCCGCCGGCGAGTGCGCCTGCGTGTCCGTGCACGGCGCGAACCGGCTGGGCACCAACTCGCTGTTGGACATCAACGTGTTCGGCCGGCGGGCCGGCCTCGCCGCCGCCGAGTACGCCGCCACCGTGCACGACCACGTCGACCTGCCGGAGGCCCCGGCCACCCTGGTCGAGACGATGGTCGAGGGGCTGCGTTCCTCCACCGGCTCCGAGCGCGTCGCCGACCTGCGGATCGCGTTGCAGAACACCATGGACGCCAACGCCGCCGTGTACCGCACCGAGGACACGCTCAAGCAGGCGCTGCACGACGTGCAGCAGCTCAAGGAGCGCTACGGCAATGTCGCCGTGCAGGACAAGGGAAAGCGGTTCAACACCGACCTGCTGGAGGCCGTGGAGCTGGGCTTCCTGCTGGAGCTGGCCGAGGTCCTGGTGGTCGGGGCGTTGGCGCGCAAGGAGTCCCGTGGCGGGCACGCGCGGGAGGACTACCCGACCCGCGACGACACGAACTTCATGCGGCACACCATGGCGTACAAGCAGGGCGACAGCCTGTCCGCCGACATCCGTCTCGACTACAAGCCGGTGACCTTCACCCGGTACAAGCCGATGGAGCGCAAGTACTGATGACCGCGACGACCGAAACCGCGCCCTCGGGTTCCCGGGGCTCGCAGCCGCCGGCGCCGCCCGGCGCGATCACCCTCACCGTGCAGATCCGGCGGTTCAACCCCGAGTTCGACGACGAACCGCGCTGGCAGTCGTTCGAGGTGCCGGCGCTGCCGACCGACCGGGTGCTCAACGTCCTGCACCACATCAAGTGGTACGTCGACGGCTCGCTCACCTTCCGGCGCTCCTGCGCTCACGGTGTCTGTGGCTCCGACGCCATGCGCATCAACGGCGTCAACCGCCTGGCGTGCAAGGTGCTGGTGAAGGACCTGTTGGCCGGCAACGGAAAGCCGACCACCATCACCATGGAGCCGATCAAGGGTCTGCCCGTGCAGAAGGACCTGATCGTCGACATGGAGCCGTTCTTCGAGGCGTTCCGCGCGGTCAAGCCGTACCTGATGACCACCGGTCACGAGCCGACCCGTGAGCGCATCCAGTCGGCCGCCGACCGGGCCCGGTTCGACGACACCACCAAGTGCATCCTGTGCGCCTGCTGCACCACGTCGTGCCCGGTGTACTGGACCGAGGGCTCCTACTTCGGGCCCGCCGCCATCGTCAACGCGCACCGCTTCATCTTCGACAGCCGGGACGAGGGCGCCGAGGAGCGGCTCGACATCCTCAACGACGTCGACGGCGTGTGGCGCTGCCGCACCACCTTCAACTGCACCGACGCCTGCCCCCGTGGCATCCAGGTGACCAAGGCCATCCAGGAGGTCAAGCGCGCCTTGCTGTTCAAGCGCGTCTGACCGGCAGACACGTCGAGGCCCCACCGCCACAAGCGGTGGGGCCTCGACGCGCTTCGCGGAGTCTACGAGTTCGCCAGCTGGTGCTGCCCGCCGCCGAGCGACTGGTCCTGGATCTGCAGGCCGAACTGCTCGATGCGGAGCTTGGTCATGATCTCGACCAGCTCACCGGCGACCGCGCGGACGTCGCGATACCGACCGGCCTGGGTGGACCGGCCGAGTTCGGGGATGCGGATGAGCCAGAACTTGCCGTCGCGGCTGACTTCGACGCTGTAGGTCTTCACTTCCGCCACCACCCCATCTCCAGTACGGGTGACACTGCCCGAAGATATACAAGCGTCAAGGTTGCACTGGGCAGATCACCCCATAGAGATCGCTGACGCGTTCTCAGACCTCGTAGCTCAGATCCGTGGCGCGCAACGATGCCGGGACCACGCGGATCCAGACTGTGCCGATGTCCTCGTGCAGGTAGCGACGGAACCGGTTGTCCCACCGAGATTCCTCCGACCCGAGGTAGCGGCTCAGCTTGCGCCGGCCTCGGTCGACGTCGAAAGGCAGCACCTCGGCCGGGCCGCGGGCGATGACCTGGCGGACGAGGCCGGTCGGTAGGTCGCAGACGTCCACGGTCAAGGCAAGCCGCGGGTCCTGGCGTACGCGGTCGAGAAGTCGGGCCCACGGGCCGGAGAGGATCCAGAAGGCGCCGTCCTCCCACAGGTACCAGGTGGGCCGGACGGTCGGCCCATTGGTGGCCACGCGAGCGGTGAGCGGCTGCGCCAGGAACTCGTCGACGTCGAAGTCGGTCATGCCTGCCAGTCTGGATGACCGGGCATGGGCGGGGTGGTGGCGCCGTAGAGCCAGCTGGTCAGGAAGGAGGTGAGGTCACGGCCGGAAACGCGGTTGGCGACAGAGATGTAGTCGGACGTGCGGGCGGAGCGGCCGTGGAACTGGGTGTAGAAGGCGCGCTCGATGCGAGAGAAGGTGGCTGGCCCGACGAGCTCGTGGAGGGCGAACAGACTGAGAGCGCCGGCGGCGTCGGAGCCGACGAGGGTGGCGCCGGCGTTGTGCAGGCGGGCGGGAGGACCCCAGGTGGTGCGCTGGTCGGCATCCAAGGCGTAGAGGCTCTTCATGTTGTCGGCGAAGCTGATGTGACGCAGCTGAGCGGAGAAAACCATCTGGTAGTAGGTGGCATGCCCCTCGCTGAGCCACATGTCGTCCCAAGAACCGACGGAGACGGCATCGCCGAAGTACTGGTGGGTCAGCTCATGCACCATGACGGGACTGACCGCCTCGGCCGGCTGGGTGAAGCCGACGGCGGGGAAGGTGGACATGGTGGCGGTCTCCAGGGCGACACCGTCGTACATGCTGTCGAGACCCAGCACGCCGTAGCGCTCGAAGGGGAACGGCAGCCCGAGGGTCTGCTCCAGCCAGGAGATCTGGGCCGGGGTCTGCCGCACGAGATCGTCGCCGGACAGCGCGGCTGGCAGGAAGCTCTGCACGGGCAGGCCGTGCGGCCCGGTCTGGTCGATCTCCCGGAACCTGCCCACGGCAACCTGGGTGATGTCGGTGGGAATGGCGGAAGCGGTCCGCCAGACGTAGGTGGTGCGGTCGCCCGAGCTCACCCGGGAGACGAGCGTCCCGTTCGACACCGCGGTCAGGTCGGCAGGAGTGGTGACGCGGAAGGTGAACCTGGCCTTGTCGCTGGGATAGTCGTTGGCGGGAAAGAAGAGATGGGCCCGGTCGGGCTGCCCCATGAAGGCGAAGCCGTCGGGGGTGTTGATCCACGCCTTGAGGAACGACGTGTCGGTGCCGGGCGGCAGGTGCAGGGCGGGCGACGGCGGATCGAGGTTCCGGTCGGAGGTGTAGGAGATCCGAACGGTGAACGAGCCCCCATCGCGAATGGCCGATGCGGGTGTGACGAACAGCTTCTCGCCTTCCGTGCGAAACGAGGCCGGCCGGTCGTCGACGGAAACGGACCCGATTTTGGACACAAGGGAGTCGAGGCTGAAGGACGACAGCGCCTGGGTGGCCTTGGCCTGCATGACAACGGACGAGGCCATCTTGCTGACGCCGGGCCGGTAGTCGTAGCTGACGTCGTAGGACTGGGCGTCGTAGCCGCCGTTGCCGAGACCGGGGAAAAGCCGGTCCCCCAGAACAGAAGCGCCGGCGGTGGGCGGCGTGCCGACAGCGGTGCCGGCGACGAGAGCCGCGGTGATCAGCAGAACCTTCATGCGGGACGACGCTAGGGAACGAGGCGCTCTCCGGGCATCGCCCTGAAGTCCCGGATGACGTCAGCCAGAAGTGGTAGGCGGCAGCAGCGGCCCGCCCTCCCACTGCTGGAAGATCAGCGTGGTGTGCACGAGGGCGACCTCGGGCCGGGCGGTGAACTGGTCGAGCACGAGCCGCTGGAGGTCACTGGCCCCGGCCGCGGCGACGTGCACCATGAAGTCGTCGGCCCCGGTGAGATGGAAGACGGCCCGGGTCTCGGGCTGCTCCAGGGCGTGTTTGACGAACGGCTCAAGCACCCCGCGATGGGGCTGCACCCGGATGAACAGCAGCGCCTGCAACGGCCGGCCGAGCGCGCCGGCGTCGACGCGCAGCACGGTGCCGAGGATGACGCCGGCCGACCGCAGCCGGGCGACCCGGTCCAGGCAGGTGGACGGGGCGATGCCCACCAGCACCGCCAGCTCCTTGTTGGTGATCCGGGCGTCGTTCTGCAGCTCCCGCAGAATCGCAAGATCAACCGTGTCGAGGCGTACATCAGAGGCCATGGACCGAATTTAGTACGGAGTTTGAGGCAAAGCACCGTGACCTGTCCAGGATGAACGACATGGAGCTGAACACCAGGGCAGTGCACGCCGGCCGCGAGGACCTGACGGATCTGGGCCTGCACGCGGTCCCGATCGACCTCTCCACGACCTACCCCTCCCGTGACAACCACCAGGAGGCGGCCCGCCTCGACCGGGCGGCGGCCGGCGAGGACCTGGGCGGCAGCCCGATCTACGGCCGCGTCGGCAACCCGACGGTCGCCCGCTTCGAGCGGGCGCTGGCCGACCTGGAGGGCGCCGAGTCGGCGGTGGCCTTCGCGACCGGCATGGCGGCCCTGAGTGCCTGCCTGCTGGCCGTTGCGGCGCAAGGAAAGCAGCACATCGTCGCGGTCCGGCCGCTCTACGGCACCAGCGACCACCTGCTCGACTCGGGTCTGCTGGGCACCGAGGTCACGTGGTCGACGGTGACCGATCTCAAGCGCGTCATCCGCGACGACACCGGCCTGGTGGTCGTGGAGTCGCCGGCCAATCCGACACTGTCCGAAGTGGACATTCGGGCCATCGACGTGGACGTGCCGGTGCTGGTGGACAACACCTTCGCCACGCCGGTGCTGCAGCGGCCGATCGAGTTGGGCGCGAACATCGTGCTGCACAGCGCGACCAAGTACCTCGGCGGCCACGGCGACGTGCTGGGCGGGGTCGTGGCCTGCGACGAGGAGTTCGCCCGCCGCCTGCGCACGATCCGCATGGCCACCGGCGGCGTCCTGCACCCGCTGGCCGGATACCTGTTGCTGCGCGGCCTGTCCACGCTCCCGATCCGCATCGCCCACGCGTCAGCCACCGCCACCGAGCTGGCCCGACGACTGGCGAACCACCCCGGCGTCAGCCAGGTCCACCGGCCGGCGATCGGCGGCCCGATGGTGTCCTTCGACGTCGTCGGCGACCCGCACGCGGTGATCGGCGCGGTCCGGCTGGTCACGCCGGCGGTCAGCCTGGGCAGCGTGGACACGCTGATCCAGCACCCCGGCTCGCTGAGCCACCACATCGTCGCCGAGGACGACCGGCGCGGCGCCGGCATCGGCGACCGGCTGCTGCGCCTGTCGGTCGGCCTCGAAGACGTCGAGGATCTCTGGGCCGACCTGGACCAAGCACTGGGCCAGAGCTAGTTGCGCACGGCCACCGCGGGATCGAGGCGCTGTTCCGGCACGAACGGGAACAGCGCCCTCGTGCCGTGGGCCTCCTCGCGGCAGACCGACGCCTCGTGCGTGACGACGTCCAGCCGGCTGACGGCCAGCACCAGGAAGGTCAGGTCGGGCAGCGCCCGCACCGCCGGCAACCGGTCGGCCTTCGGGTCGTGGGCCAGCGACCGGGCCAGCAGGATGTCCTGCTGCGGCCCGAGATAGCAGCGCTCGATCAGGTGCTGCAACCGCTCGCTGTCCCGCTCCAGCCGGGCGCCCAGCCGGCCGAGTTCGGCGATCTTGCGGTCGACCGAGCGCAGCAGCCGGCGGCGCTCGGCGTCGGCGGCCAGCACGACCCGGCCGAGCTCGGCGGTCCCCACCGACGGTGAGCGGTCCAACTGTCGGCGGGCCTGGGCCGCGGTCAGCAGCTGCGAGCCGATCTTGCGCGGCCGGGACTCGGTCTCGATAGCCTGCCGGCACAGCCGTTCGATGGCGTAGCCCAGCCGCATGCCGTGATCCACGGTCCGCGCGACGCGACGGTGCCAGCGCCCGACGACCCGGCTGGCCTTGCGCAGCCCGCGGAACTCCATCGACAGCTCACTCTCGATGGTGATTTTCGCGGCCCGCACGGGATGGATCAGGCGGAAGATCAGAGGTGACCGCTCGACAGTGCTCATCTCAGCTCATCCTCTCGGAAGTAGGCCGGGACTCAGGGGTAGAGTGCGTCAGGAAAGCGCACAGCGCAATGCCACCATGCAATTGCATGTGTGGATTGCTTGCCACGGTCACCCCGATGGCCTAGCGTGGCGCCACGCGCCTCCAGCGGCTACGCGGGCAAGGTGGTTCAGGAGGTGTATGGATGCCCCCTTCTCAGGGACCGTTGATCCCGCGCCGCCGCCTCGGCCACGAGTTGCGCAAGCTCCGCGAAGCCGCCGGGCTGCAACTCGTCGACGCCGCGCGTCGCCTGGAGTGCTCACCGTCCAAGGTCAGCCGGCTGGAGAACGGCCAGGGCCTGCCCAAGCTGCGTGACGTGCGCGACCTGCTCGACCTGTACGACGTCCGCGACCACCGGCTGCGCACCCGGCTGCAGAGCCTGGCCACGGCCAGCCAGGACGAGGGCTGGTGGTCGGACCATCCTGAGGCCTGGCCGCCCAATCTGG
>DASWRQ010000300.1:0-18717 GCA_036403095.1 Kutzneria sp.
GTTCGAACCGCTTGAACTCCGGTCTTCAGCGAGGGGTTTGTCACGTGAGTTCGCCGCCCGCGCCCACCACCGATCGACTGCCGTACCGCGATCCGGCGCTACCACTGGACAAGCGCATCGACGACCTCCTCGAACGGCTCACGCTGGACGAGCGGATCGCGATGCTGCACCAGTACGCGCCGGCGGTGCCCCGTCTCGGGCTCGGTGCGTTCCGCACCGGGACCGAGGCCCTGCACGGCGTCGCGTGGCTCGGGCCGGCGACGGTCTTCCCGCAGGCCGTGGGTCTGGGCGCGACCTGGGACGAGGAACTGCTGCGGGCCGTCGCCGAAGCCGTGTCGGTCGAGCAGCGCGCCTTCCACCACACCCGCCCGCCCCTCGTCGGCGACGGTCCGCACAGCCTCCAGGCGTGGGCGCCGGTGGTGAACCTGCTGCGCGACCCCCGATGGGGACGCAACGAAGAGGGCTACTCCGAGGACCCCGTGCACACCGCGCGGCTGGCGCTCGCCTACTGCCGCGGCCTCACCGGCGACCACCCCCGGTACCTGCGCACCGCACCGGTGCTCAAGCACTTCCTGGCCTACAACAACGAGGACGACCGCTGCACCACCTCTTCCGGCCTGCGGCCCCGGGTGTTGCAGGAGTACGACCTCGCGGCCTTCCGCCCGGTGATCGCCCAAGGCGCCGCGACCGGCGCCATGGCCGCCTACAACCTGGTCAACGGACGCCCCTGCCACGTCAGCCCGCTCATCGAGACCGAGCTGCGCAGCTGGACCGATGACGAGCTGTTCGTGGTCAGCGACGCGGAGGCGCCGTCCAATCTGGTCGACCCCGAGCGCTACTTCGACGACCATGCCGAGTCCCACGCCGCCGCGCTCAAGGCCGGCATCGACAGCTTCACCGACCACGGCGACGACAGCGACGTGCCGATCGGCCGGCTGCGCGAGGCACTCCGGCGCGGCCTGATCGACGGGTCCGACGTCGACCGGGCGGTGCGGCGGCAGCTGTCGATCCGGTTCCGGCTCGGCGAGTTCGACCCCGAGCTCGACCCGTACGCGGGCATCGGCCCGGAGGTGATCGACTGCGCCGAACACCGGGACCTGGCCAGGCGGTCGGCGACCGAGTCCATTGTGCTGCTGCGCAACGAGGGCCTGCTGCCCCTGGACACGCCACGGGTCGCGGTGATCGGCCCACTCGCGGACATGGTGTGCGAGGACTGGTACAGCGGCACCCTGCCGTACCAGGTCACCGTGGCCGCCGGCCTGCGCGCGGAGCTCGACCACGTGTCCTATGTGGACGGATCGGACCGGATCACGTTGCGGTCGAACACGTCCGGCGAGCCACTGGGCACCTTCGACGTCGTCGACTGGGGTGGCGCGGCGCTGACCCTGCGCGACGCCGACACCGGCCGCTACCTGAGCCTCCAGGACGACAACACGCTCGCCGCCGACAAGGAGCTGCTCAAGAGCTGGGAGGTGCGGGAAACCTTCCGACTGGAGCAGGACGGCGACGCCGTGCTGCTGCGCAGTGTCCTCACCGGACGCTATGCCGCCGTCGATCCGGCCGACGGTCGGGTCACCGTCACGGCCGAGACGCCGGAGCAGGCCGAGCGCTGGGCCCGCGAGCTGGTCCGGGATGGCATCGCGGCGGCGCGAGCGGCGGCGGAGGCGGCCGACGTCGCGGTGGTCGTGCTGGGCAACCACCCGCTCGTCAACGGCCGCGAGACGCAGGACCGCTCGACCATCGCGCTGCCCGACGGGCAGCAGGCTCTGCTGCACGCCGTCGCCGAAGTCCGGCCGGAGACGGCGCTGGTCGTGATGAGCAGCTACCCGGTCGCCCTCGACTGGGCCGACGAACACCTGCCCGCCGTGGTGTGGATGTCCCATGGCGGGCAGGACTCAGGCAGCGCGCTGGCCGCCGTCCTGCTGGGCAAGGCCGAGCCCGCCGGCCGGCTGCCGCAGACCTGGTACCGGGGCGACGACCCGCTGCCGGACCCACTGGACTACGACATCGTCAAGGCGGGCTGGACCTACCAGTACCACCGGGCGGCGCCGCGGTATCCGTTCGGCCACGGCCTGTCCTACACCGAGTTCGCCCACCGCGACCTCCGCCTGTCCGGCGAGGTCATGGCGCGCAACGGTTTCGTGGACGTCTCGGTGACGCTGGCCAACACCGGCCCGCGGCCCGGGAGCGAGGTCGTCCAGCTCTACGTGCGGGCGCTGGACGCCCGCTACCAGGCGCCCCGGCTGCGGCTGGCCGACTTCCGCAAGGTCCGGCTCGACCGGGGGCGGAGCCGGGAGCTGACCTTCCGGCTGCCGGCCGAGGCGATGGCCCACTGGGACGTCGCGACCGGAGCCTTCACCGTCGATCCCGGCGCCTACGAGGTGCTGGTCGCCCGCTCCGCCGAGAACATCGTGCTCACCGCGCCGCTCACGGTGACCGGCCCGGCGCCCGAACCCCGAGCGGTGGTGGACCGCCGCGTTCTCGGCGTGGACTTCGACGACTACACGGACATCGCCATCGTCGACGCCACTCGCGAGGCCGGCGACGCGGTCACCGCGGTGGGAGACGGGGCGCTGTGGTACCACGCCGCCGACCTGTCCGGCGCCGTCCGGGTCGAGGCCGAGGTCAGCCGGGAGGACGCTGGTTCGGCCCCGGCCTGCCTCGAATTCCGTATCGGAGAACAGCTTCTGGCGGAGATCACGGTGCCGGTCACCGGCTCCCGCTACGCGTGGACGACCGTGGCCGCCGAGCTCCCGGCGGCGCTGTCCGGCGTCCACGAACTCCGTCTGTCCCTGCGCGGCGACTTCCGGCTGGCCGCCTTCCGGTTCACCTCGGGCGGGTGAGGACCACGATGCCGCTGACGGATGCTCCCCTCGACGAACTCGTGCGCTACCGCCCCGAGGTATCGGAACCGGCGGATTTCGACGCCTTCTGGGATCGCACCCTCGCCGAGGCGCGCGCCCACGGCGTCGCTGTGCGGGCCGACCGGGTCACCGACCAGCACCGGCTGCGCACCGTCGAGGTGGACGATGTGCGTTTCGCGGGCTGGAACGGCGAACCAGTGGCGGCATGGCTGCTGCGCCCGCGCGACGTCGACGAACCCCTCCCCGTTGTCGTGACGTGCATCGGCTACAGCGGCGGCCGCGGACTGCCCACCGACCACCTGCTCTGGTCCGCCGCCGGGTACGCACAGCTCGTCGTCGACAGCCGCGGGCAAGGGCACGACACTCCGGACCGCTCCGAGGGTGACGGCACGCAGTGGGCCAAGGGCTTCATGACCCGCGGCATCCACTCCCCCGACCACTACTACTACCGACGCCTGATGACTGACTGCGTGCGCGCCGTGGACGCGGTCCCCGAACTGCCGGGCCTGGACCCGGGTCGGGTGATCGTCGCCGGCGGCAGCCAGGGCGGCGGTCTCGCGCTGGCCGTCGCCGGGCTGGCGCCGGACCGCGTCGCGGCGGTGCTGCCGGACGTGCCGTTCCTCTGCCACTTCCGCCATGCGGCGCAGATCTGCGGCGAGGGGCCGTACGTGGAGCTGGCCGAGTACCTGCGCTGGCACAGCCGGCACAACGTCGAGCCGGCCTTCGCCACACTGTCCTATTTCGACGGTGTGAACCTCGCGCGGCGGGCGACCGCCCCGGCGCTGTTCAGCGTCGGCCTGATGGACCCGATCTGCCCGCCCTCCACCGTCTACGCCGCCTTCAACCACTACGCCGGCGCGGACCGCACCATGACCGTCTGGCCCTTCGCCGACCACGGCGGCGGCTACGGCTCCAACCCGGCCGTGCAGCAGGCCTGGCTGCACGACCGGGGTTTGACCCCGAAGTAGCCGGCCCTGCTCACCTCACCGGCGACCCCGCCGATCGCAGCGGCGCCAAGGTGATCTGGTCGATGTTCGGCGCCGTGTCCGACCGGAGCGCGTCGCCGACATCGCTGCCGGAGCGGATCACGCCGACTGTCCTGCCGTCCCAGTTGTACTGCTGGTCGGCGATGAACCTGATGGTGTTGCTGCCCTTGCTCAATCGAACGGTGACGGTTCGGGTCCAGAACTGGTTCCAGTCGAAGGTGTTCGCGAAGTTGGCGTGGACGGTTGGACCGCCGTTGACGCTGATGTCGGCGGGCGCGGTCATCAGGTCCGGGTTGTAGTGGTTGGCGAGGATGCCCTGGTTGTTGGCGTAGCGGATGGTCATCGCGTACGTGCCGGCCGCGGGCGCCCGCACGGTCATGGTCAGCGCATTGGCGCTGCCACCGCCGATGCCGGTCACCACACCGTTGTGCGCCTGGCCGTACGTGTTGTCCACCTTGGCAGTGCCGGTCAGCGTGCCGTCCTCGGCCTGGTACGTGGCGATGTCGGCGCTGTGGTCCACCGGGGTGGCGGTGAGCTCGTCCACCGTGACCCGCCCACTCCGACCGGTGACCACGACCTTGTTGACACCCGCGGTGAGGTAGACCCGGTCGGTGCCGGTGGACCATCGGAACGGGCTGCCGTCGAGGTTTCCGGGCAGCGTCTGGTCGTTCACGGCGACCGCGGCGGCCCCCACGCCGCGCGAGCGGAACGCCAGATCGGAGTAGCCATCGGCGGCGGAGTACACCCAGAACGTCGCGGTCTCACCGCGATCGAGATCGACCGCACCGGCTCCGGATTGGCCCTGCGCGTGATAGTCCGGGCCGGCGCCGCGCAGATCGGCCTGTTCGGCCTCGTAGGTCGTCGAACCGCGGGCGGGGGTGGCCAGCCGCAGGTCGATCTTGTTGATGATCGCGTCGCCACGGGTGGCCGCGCCGTTGGCGCCAACCGTGGACAGGCTGATCCGGTGGGCGCCGGCGGTCAGGTGGACCGTGGTGTCGGCGTGGTTCCAGATCACCCAGCCGTAGCCGTCGGGCAGCCACACCTGTTGCGGCGTCCCGCCGTCCACGCCGAGGAAGGCATTGGTCGGCCCGGACACGCCCGCCGCCCGTGCGTCGCTGCCGTCGAAGACGCGCAGCGTGTAGTCGCCGGTGGCGGGCACGTTCACCGGGAAGGTGATGGCGGTGTCCGACCCGGTGCGCAGCCCGCCGACGTCGGTGTCGCCGTAGGTGGCGAAACCGCCGAGGTTGCTCGGCGTGCCCTCGGTGTTGACGTTCCACCCGCTGCCGGTGATGGACGCCTGGGCCGCCGGGTAGCTCGCGTGCCAGCTGTCGTCGATCGGGGAGGCCGAGCCGGCGCCGCCGGGCGACAGGATGATCTGGTAGGCGTTCATCGAGGTCGGCGTCTTGGGAGCGGACACGACGGTGGCGTCGCGGCCGTGGCCGGAGGAGTCGGTCGCGGTGGCGCCACCGGTCTCGTCGAACCGGTAGTCGGCGACGTCGCCGGCGGCGGCCTGGCCGGCGGCGAGCCCGGCGACGTCCGCGGCGGACAGTGCCCGGCCGTAGACGGCGAAGTCGTCGACCTGGCCGTTGAGCTGCGGATCCGACGAGTACTGCGAGCGCCCGAGCCAGTTCTGCGTGGTAGTGCCCAGATCGGCCGGGTGCAGCGTCATGTTCGGGTTGGCCCCGACCACCTTGCCGTCGACGTACAGCGTCGCGGTGTTGCCGGACATCGTCACCGTGACCAGCGACCAGGTGTTGGTCGGCAGCGTCCCGGTGCCGTCGACGCGCTGCTCGGCCGACCCGCCGCCGGTGGTGATCGCGAACCGGATCGCACTGCCGTCGTCGAGGGTGAGGAACATGTTGTCGTTCGTGCCGGTGCCGAAATCGAACAGCCGGGCCCAGTTGTTGTTCTGCGCCGGGTTGACCCACGCCGAGACGGTGAAGTCGTGCAACCCGTTGACGATGCCCGCCGGCAGGGTCGCGTATTCGCTGTCGCCGCAAAGTTTCAGCGCGGTCCCGAGCCTTCCGGCGACGCGCGGCCCGGTGGCGGCGCAGGCATTGCCCGCGGACGGCCCCGCGACGTCGACCGGCACGGTGAGCGAGCCGTCGGCGGAGACCCGCACGTCGCCGTCGAACATCCGGGCCGGGGCGGCCGCGGCGCCGGTCATTCCGCTCCAGTCGTCCTCCTGGACGGTCGCGTGCACGGTGCGCCCGAACACCGCCGGATCGACGTGCTTGACCACGACGTTCGCCGGGCCGGCCGGGCCGCCGCCGACGATGATCCGCGCCTGCCGCTCGGCCTTGTCGAGCGTGGCCACCCCCTGCAGGGTGTTGTCGGTGTCGCCGTGCGGCGGGGCCACGGCGACGGTCTGCCCGGTCATCGACGAGTACCAGTGGTACAGCCACCACTGCGCGTTCGGGATGTTGTTCTGCGACACCGAATCGCCGAGGCTGCCGTTCTGGTTCCAGTAGGGCAGGTCGCCGTCGACCTTGGTGTCCTCGATCGCGGACAGCCACGACACCATCCGGCCCGGACTGGTGAGCTGGTACCGGGCCGCGTACTCGTTCAGGTTCACCGGGCGGTGCGCGATGCCGAGCGAGGTCTCCAGCTGCCGGTAGGCCGCCACATTCGGCCGCACGGTCGAGGTGTTGTCCAGTTCGTGCCAGGTCGTCACGTCCGGCAGGCAGCCGTTCAGCTTGCAGAAGGTGAGGAACGTCTTGAACTGGTCGGGGTGGTAGGAGTAGAAGTTGGGCCCGGCGATCCGCGCCTTCGGCCACAGCCCCTTGAGGAAGCGGTAGGTCTGCAGCCATTCGTCGTCGAATGCCGCGAGCACGGCCGGATCGGTGGTCAGTCCGCTGAACCAGTTGCCGTCCGGCTCGTTGTACGGCACCAGGACGATGTGGTCCCGCTGGGGATCCTTCATGATCTGCTGGACCTCGGTCCGCAGGTATCCCTGGTATTCGGCGTAGCTGGTGCGTTCGTACGGGAAGTTGCGGTAGACGTCGGTCATGTACACGAACAGGTCGCGCCCGCCGTCGGCGAAGAACGGCTTGGCCACCTCCAGCGCGTCGGAGCCGGGGTGCTGCTGACCGTCCTGGGCCTTGGTGTCGGTCGACGCCAGGCCCATGCCGGCGATCAGGTTGTCGCTGGGCACCCCCTGGTCGGAGATGCCGTACAAGGCGCCGGCCGCGCCGCCGTGGAATGCGCCGGTCGGCGCGGCCAGGTCCACCCCGAGCGTCTCGGCGGCGTTCGGCGCGGCGGCCGCGCTCACGGGCGGACCCGCCGCCCCGAATGCCGCGGCTGCGACGAGGGTGGCCGCCAGCGGCAAGGCGGTCCACTTTCCCTTTGGTCTCATGACGTTCTCCTCGGTCGGCAGGGTCAGGAGTTCGGCGTCTGGTCGGCCACGTGGTGCCTGGCCAGCAGGAGGTAGACGCTCGCGGTCCAGGTGTAGGCCCGGTCCCGCAGGCCAGCACCGGTGAGCGCGTCGAAGTTCTCGGCGAAGCCGGACGTCTCGCACAGGGCCCGGAACCGGTCGGAGACCTGCCGGGCGAGTTCGTCGTGACCGGCGCGGCGCAGGCCGTCGACGACCAGCATGGTCGCGGGGGCCCAGATCGGACCACGCCAGTAGCCGTCGGCCTGGTAGTGCGGCGAATCCGGCCGTTCGCTGGCCAGCCCGTACGGGGTGAGATGCACGGCGACGCGTTCGGCCAGCACCGCGCCGACCGATGCCGGCAAATGCTCGCCGAGCACGATCGGCATCAGGTCGAGCAGGCTGTCGGTAGCCCACTTCTGTCCGGTGTGGACACCGCGGGCGTAGAACCGGTCCCCGCCCCACAGTTCGTCCAGCAGCGCGGCGCTGGTGGTCGTGGCCAGACCGGCCCAGCGGGCGGCTTCGTCGGCCAGACCGAGTTCGGCGGCGAGGTCGGCCAGCTCACGCAGCTGCAGCACCAGGAACGCGGCCAGGTCGGCGGTGACGACAACTCGTTCGGGATCGAACGTGGTGGCGTTGTCCCAGCCGCTGTCGTTGCCGTGCTGGTAGTACGGCAACGCGTCGCCGGGCACGCGCCGGCAGGTGAGCCAGAAGTCGGTCCAGCGGGCCACCCGGTGGTAGGCCTCGGTCAGCTCGTCGCGTCCCAGCGACCCGGCCAGCAGCCGCCGCAGCTGGCCCAACGCCCAGCCGTGGATGGGCGGCTTGACGAAGTTGTACAGCACCTCGGAATGCGTGACCGAGTCGGGCAGCACGCCGGTCGGGTCCTGGTGGTCGAAGACGACCGAGAACTGGTCCCAGGCCAGCTCCGGCGCGCCGGGCGCGAGGGCCAGCGCGGTGAAGCAGTGGTCCCAGCTCCACACCTTGTCCATCCAGTGCTTGGACATCAGCACCCCGGGGCGGCCGAGAAAGCCCTCCGGCCGCACGGTGGCCGACCACAACGTGTAGCAGGCCAACTCGGCGGCGGGGGTGTCGTCACGCCGCCAGGGCGCGACGGCGTCGACAAAGTCGGCGAAGGCGTCCGCGCCGGCCCGCACCACCTGATCGAAGCCGCGGGCCGCGCGGTAGGGCACGCCGACCCCGCGCAGTTCCTCGATGACGATCTCCCACGGGCTCGCGCCGACACCGGTCACGGTCAGCCCGCGCTCGGCCTTGCCCAGCGCCTGCGCTCCGAACACCTCCGGCTCGCGCCCGGCGAGCACGGTGATCCGGTAGCGGCACCCGGTCTCGTAAGCCGTGAAGGTGTATCCGCCATCGGCCGCGTCGGGATAGAAGTAGGCGCCGGTGAACGGGGTCAGCACCGGGGCGGCCGCTTCGACCCGCATACCCAGCCCGGCGCCGCGAAGGCGGACCGCGTCCGGTGTGTCGTAGGCGATGTCGACGCGCCCGCCGGCGTGCGCCCAACTCAACACGGCCGGCGTGGCCCGGATCGTGGTGTCGACCCGCTCCCCCGTCGCCGGATCGATCGGCACCAGCCGCAGCACGCCGTGCATCCCGTTGCGGTGCGAGACCAGGTGCAGGTCTTCGGCCCACGAATGCTGGCCGAGCACGGGTGAGATGCCGAACCAGGAACCGTGGTGCGAGAACGGAATGTCGTGGACGGAGAACTCCGAGGTCATCGGCGGCACTCGATTCGTTCGCGGGATGCGGTCAGTCCTTGACGGCGCCGGCGGTGACGCCCGCGGCGACATAGCGTTGCGCGAGCACGAGAATGACCGCCGCCGGGATGGACGCGAAGACGGCGGTCGCCATGATCGCGTTCCACTGCTGGTTGTTGTTGCCGATGTAGTGGTAGATGCCCAGCGTGATCGGTTCGCGCGCGCCGCCGTTGTCCAGCGTGCTGGCGAAGACGAAGTCCGACCACGCCCACAGGAAGGCGAACACGGACACGGTGACGACCGCGTTGCGGCTCATCGGCAGCACGATCGACCAGAAGGTGCGCAGCCGGCCCGCGCCGTCGGTTCTGGCCGCCTGCAACAACTCGTCGGGAATGGTCGACATCAGCGCGGTGAAGATGAACACGCCGAACGGCACGGCCAGCGTCGAGTCGGCGACGATCAGGCCGGGCACCGACCGGAGCAGCCCGATGTCGAGGTAGATGGCGTAGAAGCCCATCGCCATGATGATCCCCGGCACCATCTGCGCCGCCAGCAGCAGGAAGCTGAGCACGCCGGCCCCACGCGGACGTAACTTCGCCAGCGCGTAACCCGCCGGCGCCGACAGCGCCAAGGTGACCACCACCGTGCCCAGCGCGATCACCACGCTGGTGCCCAGGTACGGCAACTGTTCGGACAACGCGGCACGGTAGCCGTCGAGAGTGCCGTGCAGTGGGAGCAGGTCCGGCGGCGACTTGCGCATGTCCTTCTCCTGCGTGAAGGACACATTGAGCATCCAGTACACCGGGAACAACATGAGCGCGGTCAGCACCAGCGCGATGCCGGTCTGCCAACGGCCGGACCGTCGGCGGGCGGGCCGGAGCGCCGCGGTCACGACGTCACCAGCCTGCGTTGGAACCGGATGTAGACCAGGCCGAACACCAGAGCGGTGACGACCAGCAGGTTGCCCACCGCCGCCGCCGGGCCGAACGACGGCAGCAACGTGCCGAAGCCCAACTTGTACGACCAGGTGGCGAACGTGGTGGACGAGTCGGTCGGGCCGCCCCTGGTCATGATCCAGATGACGTCGAACACCTTCAGCGTATATATCAGCCCGAGCAGCAACGTGATCGCCGACACCGGCCGCAGCAACGGGAAGGTGATCCGCCGGAACTGCTGCCACGCGCTCGCCCCGTCCAGCGCCGCCGCCTCGTACAGGCTGGCCGGGATCGCCTGCAGTCCACTGTAGAGGATCGCGAGGTTGAACGGGATCCCGATCCAGATGTTGGCGATGGTCACCGACACCAGCGACCACCGCGGCGAGGTCAGCCAGTCGACCGGGCCCAGCCCGACCAGTCCCAGCGCTGTGTTGAGGATGCCGGAGTCGCTGTTGAGCAGCCACGACCACGTGGACGCGGACACGATCAGCGGCAGCAGCCAGGGCACCAGGAACATCGCCCGCAACGTGGCCGACAGCCGGAAGCGCTGCCGGAAGAACACCGCCAACGCCAGGCCGATCGTGTACTGGAAGGCGATCGACGCGCCGGTGAACACCGCTGTGTGCACCAGCGCCGGCAGGAAGGTCGGGTCGCTCAGCACGACCCCGTAGTTGGCCAGGCCGGTGAACGCGGCGTCACCCCGCACGAACGAGCGGACCGTGTAGTTGCGCAGGCTCAGATCGACGTTGCGGAACAACGGATAGGCGTAGAACACGGCCAGGTAGGCGGTGATCGGGAGGAGGAATCCCCAGGCGGCCCACTGGTCGAGGTTTCGGCGGCGACGGCCGGCCGGGACGACGGCCGTGATCTCCCGTGGCAGGGTGGTGGTCGAGCTCATCGGTGGTCGCGCCGTCACTTGGACGCGGACGCCTGCGCCGTGTGCAGCGCGGCGGCCGGCGACGTCGAGCCGGACAGCGCGGCCTGCACGGCGGTCCACATCTGCTCGGAGATCTTCGGGTACTTCGTGCCCAGGTTGTCGCTCGTGCGTCCCTTGGCGGCGTGCACGGCGTCCACCCACACCTGCATCGCCGGGTCGGCGGCGGCCTGCTTCTGCTGCACGGCGGCACTCGGCGCGACGTAGGACAGCGTGCCGTCCGTGGTGAAGATGTTGTCCGGGTTGGTCAGGCACGACACGATCTTCTGGTCGGCCGCGTACCGGGCGGTGTCCTGCTGCGTCGGAACCGTGACGAACTCGCCGCCGGTCGGCGCCGGCGCCGCGCCGCCGTGCTGGGCCGGCACGGTGATCGTGCCGTACTCGAAGCCGAGCTTCTTGGCGTTGGCCAGCTGCCAGGTGCCGTTCTCCGCGAACGCCACGTTGCCGGCGGCGAAGTCCTGCCAGCTCGTGGTCTGGGTGTTGTTGATCACCGAGTTCGGCGCGTAACCGGCCTTGAGCCAGTCGTTCCACAGCGTCAGCGCGGCGACGCCCGCCGTGGAGTCCAGCTGGTCCAGCCGGGCGCCCGCGCCCCAGAACCACGGCAGGAACTGGAAACTGCCCTCCTCGGTGCCGATCGCGGAGAAGGTGATGCCCTTCTTGCCGGTGCCCGCGACCTTGGCCAGCGCCGCCGTCAGCGAGGACCAGTCCTTGACCGAGCTCGGGTCCACGCCGGCGGCCTGCAGGATCGTCTTGTTGTAGAACAGGGCCAGCGTGTTCGCCCCGATCGGGGTGCCGTAGGTCTTGCCGCCGAACTGCCCGGCGCCGAGCAGATTCGGGTCGACGCCGGACGTCTCGATCTTGGTGTCGTCGGTGCTGGTGAGCACGCCGGCATCGGCCAGTGTGGACACCACCGGGTTGTCCAGTACCAGCACATCGGGGGCGTTGCCCTGTTGGGCGGCGAGCAGGACCTTGTTGGTCAGGTCCGTGGTGTCGAACGCGGTCCGCGTGACCTTGACGCCGGCCTTGTCCCCGCACGACTGGAGCAGCTTCACCCAGGCGGCGTTCGCGTCGAACTGCGGATACGGGTCCCAGACCGTGTACTGGCCGCCGTCGGAACCGCTGCCGCCGGAGGAGCCACAAGCGGCCACTCCTACGGCTGCGGTCATCGCGACGGCGGCCGCGGCAAGGCGTCTGGGCATGGAGGTCTTCATCACGGAAGTCCCTTCGTCGCGGAATTCGTCGGCACGGGCCGACGGTTGTCAGGAGCCGCGGGCTGTCAGAGGGCCGGCGGGAGCGGTGCGGGTCCGGTGCTGCCCCGCAGCGAGACCGGCGGAACGAGCAGGTGGTGCCTCGGTGGCCCGGCCGGATCGGCGAGGCGGGCCATGAGCAGGTCGACCGCCAGCCGACCCAGTTGCGCCGCCGGCACATCCGCGGCCGTCAGTTGCGGGCTCACCATCTGGGCCCAGTGCGCCAGCGCCACCCCGGCGATGGAGAAGTCGCGCGGCACCAGGCGACCGGTGCCGGCCAGCCCCTGGTACAGACCGCCCAGCGCCGCTTCGTTCAGGGTGACGATCGCCGTGGTGGCCGGGTCGTCGTGGAGGATCTGCGCCACCCGGGCCTGGCCGGAAGCGGCGTCGTCGCCACAGGGGTAGTGCCGACCGGTGAGGCCTCGTGCGGCCATGGCCCGTTGGAAGCCTTCCAGCCCACGGTGGGCCGACTCGTAACCGATGTGCAGCAACCGTTCCGGCCGATTGACCAGGGCGATCCGGCGGTGGCCCAGGTCGGCCAGGTGATCGACGCACGCGGCGACCAGCGCCCCGTGGTCCACCCCGACCCAGCAGGTCCGGTCCGGCGAGGCGGCGCGGCCGATGGTGACGAACGGGAAATCGGCGTCGATGAGGTGGTCGATGCGCTCGTCGGCCAGCCTGACCTCCATCAGGATCACCCCGTCGACCCGGCGTTCGGCCAACAACCTCGACAACGACGACGCGCTGTCCGTGCCGGCGGTGGACAGCAGCACGTCGTACTCGTGCACTGCGGCCGCATCGACCAGACTGCCGATGAAGTCGAGCTGCATCGCGGTGTAGTGGTGGCCGACGGCGGGCGGGAACACCAGGCCGATCGTGCTGGTGCGGCCGTTGGCCAGCGCCCGGGCGCTGGCGTTGGGCTGGTAGCCCAACTCGTCGACCACCTGCTGGATCCGGCGGCGGGTGGTCTCGGACACCGGTCGCTTGCCGCTGAGCGCGTAGGACACCGTGCTTCGCGAGACGTTGGCCCGTCGGGCGATCTCTCCGATGTTCACGGCGCTCCCTGTGCGAACCGGTTCGACAATGCGGCAAGCCGGTACACCGGCTCGATATCGGGAAGTGGCAGCGACTGAAAGCGTCCCGTTGTCGAACCGGTTCGCGTTGGAGCGAGGTTAAGCAGCTGTATCCGGTGTGTCAACCGTCACGCGCATTGTCGACAGATTCGACGAGCATTCGACGTCGAATCTGTCGATAGGAGAAGGGGCAGCGTCTCGACAAACAACCAGGAATGACGAGCGTCGAATATTCGACACCCGTGACCTCGACAGGGAATCCGTCGGGCCGCGACCGCCGACCGAAGGCCGTGAAACTTTCATCGCCGCGAGTTTCCCCCGCCGCGAGCTCCCGCCCTGGCAGCGTCGCGACCGGTTCGACCCGAGTGCGCGCCGCATTGCGGGCCCAAGCCGGGTTTCTTGACAGCACTTCTTCGCATCCTCTTTGCTGCCTGCGGTTCGCCCGAGATCAGCAATGCTTTCCCGAAGGTGTGGCGCGGCGCGGTGTCCGGTCGGACGACTGTGGAAGGTGAGCACTCATGCAACCACCAAGATCCGGCAGCCGGCGATGGTCGCGTGGGCTCGTTGCCGCCTTGGCCCTGGCCGTAGCCGGCACCGCCCTCCCGGCAGCCGACGTCCCCGCCGCGGCGGCGACCGCGACGGTCCACGTCACCGTGAACGCCAACGAGGGACTCGGCACCGTGCCGAGCACCGCCTACGGCGCCAACCAGGCGGTCTGGGACGCCAACATGAACACGCCGCCGACGGTGGACCTGCTCGGCGCGGCCGGCGTCGGGATGATGCGCTATCCCGGCGGCTCGTACGGGGACGGCTTCCACTGGCAGACCAACACCATGACCGGCGGCGGCTACATCGCGCCCGGCACCGACTTCGACTCCTTCATGGGCACGGTCAAGGCCACCGGCTCGCAGGCGATCCTGATCGCCAACTACGGCTCGGGAACGCCGCAGGAGGCGGCGGACTGGGTGCGGTACGCCAACATCACCAAGGGCTACCACGACCAGTACTGGGAGATCGGCAACGAGGTCTACGGAAACGGCTACTACGGCTCGGGCTGGGAACTCGACAACCACGCCAGCAAGAGCCCGGCCACCTACGCGAACAACGTGGTGCAGTACGTGCAGGCGATGAAGGCGGTGGACCCGACCGTCAAGGTCGGCGTCGTGCTCACGCTGCCGGGCAACTGGCCCGACGGCGTGGTCGCCGCGGGCGACAGCTTGGACTGGAACCGGACCGTCCTGCCGATCGTCGGGCTCTACGCCGACTTCGCGATCGTGCACTACTACCCCAACCACACCACCGCCGCCGACGTCCTGCGGCAGACCGGGCTGTTGCCGGCCGAGCTGGCCCAGCTGCGGCAGGAGATCAACCGTTACGCCGGCGCGAACGGCCCGAACATCGGCATCGCAATGACCGAGACCGAGTCCAACTACGACCCGGACACCCAACCGGGCGCGCTGTTCAACGCCGACGCCTACTTCACCGCGCTGGAGAACGGCGTCTTCACGGTGGACTACTGGGACACCCGCAACGGCATGGGCACCGTCGACACCGCACCCGACGGCGCGACCGACTACGGCGACGGCGGCATGTTGTCCAGCGGCAACTGCGACGCCAGCAATGTCTGTGAGCCACCACTGAACACGCCGTTCGCGTCCTACTACGGACTCCAGATGCTGAGCAAGGTCGCGCGGCCCGGCGACACGCTGATCAAGGCCGGCTCGGACAGCCCACTCGTCTCGGCGCACGCGGCCCGCAACACCGACGGCGGCCTCAGCGTCGAACTGGTCAACCAGGACCCGAGCAATGCCTACACGGTCAACCTCGGCTACACCGGTTGGACTCCGGCCGATGCCGCGCCGACCGTGTACACCTACGCCGACGAGGCCACGTCGATCAGCGCCGCACAGCGGGGCACCGCGAGCACCCAGGTGATCCCGCCTTACTCGATCGTGACGCTGAAGCTCCGGCCCGCCAACAACAATCCGGTCGACACGACGTTGACCGCGCCCGGCGTTCCCACCGTCGGCGACGTCACGGCCGACACCGCGACGGTCTCCTGGCAGCCGTCCACCAATGGCAACACGACGCGCTACGAGGTGTACGAGCAATTGGGCGCCAACAGCGTGCTGCTCGGCGAGTCGACCTCCACGTCCTTCACCGCCCGGAACCTGCGACCCGGCACCTCCTACACGCTCAATGTGCTGGCCACCGACCAACGGGGCTACCTGTCGATGCCCAGCACGCCGGTCACGTTCGTGACCGGGACACCGCGGCACAGCACCTGCGCCGTGACCTACGATGTGAGCACGGGCTGGGACAGCGGGTTCGTGACGAACATCAGCATCACCGACACCGGCCCCGATCCGATCACCGGCTGGACGCTGGCGTTTCGCTTCCCCACCACCACGGAGACCGTCTCCGGCTCCACCTGGAACGCCACCTTCGCCGAGGACGGCCAGAACGTGGTCGTCACGCCGGTGGGCTGGAACGCCGACCTCGCCGCCAACGGCGGCAACACGGTCAGCTTCGGCTTCGTGGGCAACCAGACCGGCGCCAACCCCGCGCCCGCGTCGTTCACGTTGAACGGCACCGTCTGCACCACCGTCTACTCGCCCTGAGCAAGGCCCGCCTTCGGCCCAGCGGCACCGAAGGTGGAGGGGCGGTCCGGCCCACCTCGGCACCGGACCGCCCCTGTCGTCTGCCCCGGCCGTTCGCCCGATCAGTCCACAAAGGACTCACCCACTCGAGCATTCGACAGGTTCGACGAACCCGGGGCCATTGTCCTTCTCCTACAAGGAAAAACGGGTCGTGGTCACAGGGCGGTAACGAAGAAGGCCGGACGTTGACCGGCGTCGCCGGCCGCTCGTACGGTCGGCGATTGAACGAGTGCGGTGGGTGATTCTCTCGCTTTGTGTTAACGCTAACACTCAACGGAGGGTGGGCAGTGGGACGAGGAACGCGCCAATGGAGTCGCGTGGTGGTGGTCGCGGCGTCAGGGAACCAAGGGGCCCGAGGACCAGCCGGGCCGGCAGGTCTACAGCAAGGTCCTCGCGGGCGGCCGCCGCGCGGTCGTCGCGCTCAACCGCACCGACACCGGTGCGACGATCACGGTGTGTGTCGCCGATCTGGGCCTGAGCGGCCGGGCCTCGGTGCGGACGTGTGGCGGGCGACCGGCGCCAAGACCTCGAGCTTCCCGATGAACGTTCCCGCACACAACGCCGTACTGCTGACCATTGCCGCGGCCTGAGCCAGGTGTTAGCGCTAACGTCCGATGGAGGAACGCCATGATCGACCGACGCAACTTCCTCAAGGCCACCGCGGCCGGCGCACTGGTCGCGACCGCCACCCCCGGCATCGCACAGGCCAAGGCAGCCATCGCCAGCCCCACCGACGGAACCGCGGGCGCAGCGTTCCCGCTCAGTGCCGTCCGGCTCAACGCCGGCGCCTTCGCCGACAACCAGGCCCGCAACACCAGCTACCTGAACTTCGTCGACCCCGCCCGGCTGCTGCACACCTTCCGGCTCAACGTGGGCCTGCCCTCCACCGCCCAGCCGTGCGGCGGCTGGGAGAGCCCGACGACCGAGCTGCGCGGCCACAGCATGGGCCACCTGCTGTCCGGACTCGCGCTCACCTACGCCAACACCGGCGACCAGGCCGCGCTGACCAAGGGCCGCTACCTGGTCGGCCAGCTCGCGACCTGCCAGTCGCGGTCGGCCGCGGCCGGCTTCCACCCCGGCTACCTGTCGGCCTTCCCGGAGAACTTCTTCGACCGGCTGGAAGCCGGCAGCGGCGTCTGGGCGCCGTACTACACCATCCACAAGATCATGGCCGGCCTGATCGACCAGCACGCGCTGACCGGCAACACCCAGGCCCTCGACGTGGTGACGAAGATGGCCGACTGGGTGGACTGGCGCACCGCCCGCCTCGGCGACGCCCAGCTGCAACAGGTGATGGAGACCGAGTTCGGCGGCGTCAACGAGGCGCTGGCCAACGTCTACCAGCTCACCGGCGTCGAGAAGTACCTCACCGCCGCCAAGCGGTTCTACCACCGCCGGATCTTCGACCCACTGGCCGCGGGCGTCGACCAGCTGTCCGGCAACCACGCCAACACCCAGATCCCCAAGATGATCGGCGCGCTGCGGATCTGGGAGCACACCGGGGACCAGCGCTGGCACGACATCGCCTGGAACTTCTGGGACATCGTGGTGCACCACCACACCTACATCATCGGCGGCAACAGCAACGGCGAGGCCTTCCACGACCCGGACGTGATCGCCGGCCAGCTCAGCAACAGCACCTGCGAGAACTGCAACAGCTACAACATGCTCAAGCTGACCCGGCTGATCCACTTCCACGACCGGCAGCGCACCGACCTGATCGACTACTACGAGCGCACGCTGTTCAACCAGATGCTCGGCGAGCAGGATCCGTCGTCCCCGCACGGTTTCAACATCTACTACACCGGTCTGTCGGCGGGCGCGTTCAAGCAGCAGCCGTCGTTCATGGGCTCCGACCCGAACGCCTACTCCACCGACTACGACAACTTCTCCTGCGACCACGGCACCGGCATGGAGACGCAGGCGAAGTTCGCCGACACCATCTACTCCCGCGACGCCGACGGCCTCTCGGTCAACCTGTTCGTCCCGTCGCAGGTCAACTGGCCGGAACGGAACCTGATCCTGCGGCAGGACACCGGTTTCCCGGACGACGCCAGCACCCGGCTGACCATGACTTCGACCCCCGGCCGGCTCACGCTGCGCGTGCGGATGCCGTCCTGGGTGAACGGCACACCGCGAATCCGGCTCAACGGCGCCGATGTCCAGCCGCCCGCGCGCGGCGGCAGCTGGTTCTCCCTGAGCCGGCAGTGGCAGCAGGGCGACACGCTCGACGTGTCGCTGCCGATGAAGATCACGCTCAACCCGACGCCGGACGACCCGTCCGTGCAGGCGGTGACCTACGGCCCGGTGGTGCTGGCCGGCGGCTACGGCGACCGCGCGCAGATGACGATGCCCCGGCTGGACACCACGTCCATCCGCCAGACCGCGGCCAAGCCGATGGCCTTCACCGCCAAGGCGGACGGCCAGGCCGTCACCCTCACGCCGATCTCGCGCACGCACCACCAGCACTACACCGTCTACTGGCTCACCGGAACGCCGCCACCGCCGCCGCCCGCGTTCGCCGCGTGGTACCAGTTCAACGAGACGAGCGGCACGGTCGCCGCCGACTCGTCCGGCAACCACAAGAACGCCACCCTGGCCGGCGGCGCGTCGTGGTCCGCGGGCGCCGTCCAGCTCAACGGCGCCGACGGTCACGTGGTGCTGCCGGCGGGCATCATCAACGGGGCGACCGCCTACTCGGTGGCGACCCGGGTCCGGCTCGACGCCGCCGCGACGTGGTCCCGGATCTTCGACTTCGGCACCGGCACCACCGCGAACATGTTCCTGACCCCGAACAGCGGCGCCAACACGCTGCGGTACGCCATCACCGCCGGCGGCGCCGACGGAGAGCAGCAGATCAACGCGCCGGCGCTGCCGGTCGGCTCCTGGCACCACGTCGCCGTCACCTACGGCAACGACGTCGGCATCCTCTA
>DASWRQ010000301.1:0-18517 GCA_036403095.1 Kutzneria sp.
CGGCCAGTTTCGCCGCCGGGGACCCGGCCAAGGTGCCGGAGTTGTTGGCCGCGGCGGAACTCGGGCCGTTGGAGCCGTTGCACCAGGCCGGCGTCGAGCGGCTGCGGGCCCAGGTGGCCTTCGCCGTCAACCGCGGCCGGGCCGCCGGGCCGCCGCTGCTGGCCGCGGCCCGGAAGCTGGCGGACCTGGACCTGGTCGCGGCCCGGGAGACGTACCTGACGGCGTTGGGCGCAGCCATCCATGCCGGCGATGACCTGACGGCTGCCGCCGCCGCCGGCCGGGCGCTGCCGCCCGGCGAGGATCCCGCCGGGCTGCTGCTCACAGCGTTGTCGACCTGGGCACTGGACGGCTCGTTGTCCCAGCTCAAGGCGACTTTGACCGATGAACTGGGCCTGCTGTGGCTGACCGCGCCGGCCGCCCAGGAGGTCTGGGACGCCGACGCGTGGCGCCAGCTCACCGAGTCCGCGCTGGCCGCCGCCCGGACCGCCGGGGCGCTGTTCGCGCTGCCGACGGCGCTGACCGCGCGGGCCGGCGCGCTGTTGGCTGATCTCCGCCTGGCCGACGCGGCCACGCTGCTCGACGAGGCCCGCGGCCTCCAGGAAGCCACCGGACTGGCCGGTGACCCCGCCGCGGCCCTGTTGCTGGTTGCCTTGCAGGGGCAGGAAAAGCCGGCTGTCGAGCTGATCGTCGCGGCGACCCGCGACGCCGCCGAGCGCGGCGAGGGCCGGCTCACCGCGATGGCTGAACACGCCCGTGCGGTGCTGTACAACGGCCTCGGCCGGTACGCCGCCGCGCAGGCCGCGGCGGCGAATGCCGTGGGACACCTCGGGATTTCCCCGTGGGCCGAACTCGTCGAGGCCGCCGCGCATGCCGGCGACATGGCGGCCGCGGCCGAAGCCCGTGATCGATTGGCCGAGCGGACCGGACCGGCCGGCACGGAGTGGGCCAACGGCACGCAGGCGCTGGCCGATGCTCTCGTCACCCCGGCCGACGACACCTTCCGGGCGGCCATCGACCGGCTGCCGCTCGGCCTGCCGGCGGCCCGGGCCCGGCTGCTGTACGGGGAGTGGCTTCGCCGGGAGAACCGCCGCGCCGACGCCCGGGAGTTCCTGCGCCCGGCCCACGAGGCGTTGCAGGCCGCCGGCGCCACGGCCTTCGCCGCCCGTGCCGCCCGGGAACTCACCGCCACCGGCGAGACCGTCCGGAAACGCTCCGGCTCGGCCGTCCAGGACGAGCTCACCCCGCAGGAGGCGCAGATCGTCCGTCTCGCGGTCGCCGGCAAGACCAATTCCGAGATCGCCGCCGCGCTGTTCCTCAGCCCACGCACCGTGGAATGGCATTTGCGAAAAGTGTTCACGAAGCTCGGCATCACCTCGCGGCGGGAGTTGGCTAGTTCGCTTTGAGCGCCGCCTCGAACGACTTGCGCAGCGGGCCCGCACCCACGATCGGTAACGCGGCGGCCAGCAGTCGCTGCTTGAAATTGTGCGGTTCCCTGGTCAGTTCCACGTCGACCCTGGTGCCGCCGCCGTCGGGCGTGAGCCGAAACATCCAACCGCCGCCGATGCCGAAAAGCTTCGACTCGCGGGTGGACACCGTGACCCGGTCGCCGCCCCATTCGTAGCGGGCCCGTTCCCACGCGGCCGCCGTGCCCTCGGTCACCTCCGCCCAGTTTTCCCCCTGGTCGTGCACCTGGAAGTGGTCGGCGTCGATGGACGGCCAGCGCTGCGCGCGGGCCGGGCTGAAGTCGGTGAGCACGGCCATCACTTCGACCGGGGTGAGCACGGAGAACACCTGAAAACGGGTGACGGACATCGCGGGTTTTCCTCCTCGATTCGGTTCTGACCCCGAAAATGTTCGCCCGCGAGGCGACCCCGTCGCACCCGGGTGACTCACCGGCCGGCACCCTGGCCGCATCCCGGGCAATTCTCGATGCCCGAACGTGCGGTTGCCGGTGGTCACGACGGGCTTGGATACTTTTCCCATGGGTAACTGGGCTCTCGAGAACCGTGACGGAATCGCGGTTCTGACGTACACGCGGCCGCCGCGCAACTATCTGGACTTCGCCTCCATCGCCGAGCTGGGCGATCTGCTCGAGCGGGTCGGCAAGGATTCCGACACGCTGAAGGCCGTGATGCTGACCGGCGGCGTCGACGGCTACTTCATCGCGCACGGTGATCTGGAGGATCTGCAGCGCCTGGGCCGCGGCGAGGGCGAGGACGGGCCGCCGTCGTGGCGTCGGGTGACCGATCTGGTGCGGGACATCCCGCAGCCGGTGGTCGCGGCCATCGACGGCCAGGCGTGGGGCGCCGGCAACGAGTTGGCCATCGCGTGTCAGCTGCGGGTCGCGTCGACGCGTTCGCACCTGGGCAATCCCGAGGTGAACGTGGGCATCACCACCGGCGGTGGCGGCACGCCGCGCCTGCTCCGGCTGATCGGCCCGGGCCTGGCCGCCGAGGTGTTGTTGCGGGGCCGGGTGTTCCGCGCCGAAGAGGCGCTCGCCGTCGGCTGGGTCAACGCCGTGCTGCCGACCGACGGCTTCGTCGAGGCCGCCATCGGTTGGTGCCGCAAGCTGGTCGAGCTGCCCACCGAGGCCGTCTACGCGACCAAGCGGGTGCTGGTGCGGTCGGCCGAGCTGTCCCTGGACGATGGCCTGGCGCTGGAACTGGCCGAGTTCAAGCAGATCACCGGCAACAGCCCGGCTATGGACGCCCGCATCAAGGCCATCGCCGACGGCCAGTAGCAGGTGGGGCTGGTCGTTGCCGTTGATCCCGGCGACGACCAGCCCGGAGTCCTTGCCGGTGACCGTTCGTGCAGCCAACTCTGTCCGTCCCCGAGCGGCGAACTCCCCGTGATGGAGGGAGGATCAACCTGACGGCAACTCAGTTCCAGGGGAGCGCGCACCATGCCTGACTTCGACAACCCCATCGACGTGAGCGGCGGCGACTGGATCGAGGACCACCTTCGCCGCTATCTCGCGACCGACGGCGTCGACGGTCACGTCGTGCAGGGCGCGACGACCCTGCTGCTGACCACCATCGGCCGCAAGTCGGGGCAGGCCCGGCGCACGCCGCTGGTCTACGGGCGCGACGGCGACGCCATCCTGGTCATCGCGTCCAAGGGCGGTTCGACGGTGCCCCCGCTCTGGTACACCAACCTGCTCGCCGAGCCCCGGGCCCGGGTGCAGATCATGGGGGACAAGTTCGACGTCGTCGCCCGTGATGCCACCGCCGACGAGCAGCCCCGGTTGTGGAAAGTGATGACCGACATCTGGCCGGCCTACGACGACTACCAGCAGAAGACCGACCGGCCGATCCCCGTCGTCGTGCTCGACCGCGCCTGAGCCTCGTTGTGCCGCCCGCTGTTGCCGGCCTCACTCCGCATCGCCGTGTCACTGCTGCTCGACGCCCCCAAGGACCTCAGCTGACCTTCCGTAGACCAGCTCGAGTTCCCCGAATATCGCCTCCAGCGCCCCGGGCGTCGACGCCACCACCTCCGGCACAGCGGAACGCCAGTCGGTAAGCGTCAACACCTCAGCCATTTTCTTGCCGTCGACCGGCGCGGCCTGCGCTCGAAGCACCTTCAACAGCGCCTCGCCGCGATACGTCTGATCTGTGATCAGGTGGGCGATGTGTTGGGCGCGTTGGGAATCACCGGCCGCCGCCACCGCTTGGGCCACCATGAGCAGTGCCTTCGCTCGGTGATAGGGGGTGGTGACGGCGAGTGCGATTGCCACGGCGCGATCAACGTGGCCCGCGGCCGCCGCGGCGTCGGCCACTCGAACGGAGATCGCTCCACGTGAGTGGAGGCCAACGGCGTTGTTGATGATTTCCTCGGCGCGTTCGAGGTTGCCGGTTGCGGCGGCCGCCCGCGCCAGCGCCGCCTGCGCGCTGTCGCGATGACCGTCGTCGTGGAATGACTCGACGATCTGCTCGGCCCGGCCGAGCTCGCCGGTGAGGGCCAGCACCTCCACCAAGGCCGGCAAGGCGTTCTCACCACGAGCCACCGCACTCGACTCGACGATCCGCTCAACCTGTCCGCTGATGCCGGCTGCCCGATCGGCATCGGCCGACTCGGCCGCGGCTTTGACGGCGATGTCCAGCAGACCCGATCGATGGTCGGGGTCGGCATGGTTGGCGGCGAGCTCCGCCCGGTCGAGATCACCGTGACCGGCGAGCTCTCGAACGACCGCAGCCAACGTCGAGTACAGGGAACCGCGGTGACGTACGGAGAAAGCGATCGGCCCGGCTTGATCAAGAGCATCGATCGCCTGAGCGCCCATGCCTTTGGTGGCGAAGCCCTTGGCGACAGCTGTCCAGAGATCGACCCTGTGTTGGGGCCCGGTGATGGACGCACGGAGGCGGTGCACGCGCTGAAGATCGCCACACTGCGCCGCGGTCGCGGCCAAGGAGCAGACCAGGGATGTCTCTAGGCGTCCATCGGCCGTGGTCCGGGCGATGTCCTCAGCACGATCACTTGCCTGCAGTGCGGGTCCAGTCTGATCAGCTTCAGCCAGGCACTCCGCGACCAGAGCGACGACCCAGGCGTGGTTGATCTCCTCGGCGCGTGCCGTCCCCTCAGTCCGGACGAGAACCGCGGCTGCCGTCTCGGATTCGCCGGCCGCCGCCACTATTCCGGCTACTCGCGCGAGCGTTGTCGACGACAGCCACCGATCGGAAATGGTGCTTGCCAGGCGAATGGCTTGATCGACATCGCCGATTCTCGCGAATCCTTCGGCCATCGACGCGAGCGCGTCGGGTTTGAGCTCAGTATTGGTGATCGACTGTGCTACCTCGTGGGCGTGCCCGAGGACCTCGCCGGCGCGGTCCATGTGCCGGGCGGCAATCAGTCCACGGGCCAGGGCAACGAGTGCCAGCACCCGTTCGTGCGTATCGTCGACGGCGCAGGCGAACGTAGCCGCGCGATCGAGATCGCCGACCGCCGTCCACGCTTCAGCCAGGAACCTCTTGGAATAGCCGACGACGTCATCGATCTCTTCGCAGATTTCTTCCGCGTGCCGAAGCAGATCGTCGACATGGTGGGTGATGCCGGCCTCCGTGAGCGCGATCACCATCGATGTCAGCGCGTCCACCTGGTTCCGTAAATCCTGGATGGCGTTCGTGCGTACGAGATCGCGCAGCTGCCCGATGACGTCGGCAATGCGTCTGGACTCCGCGGTCGTGCCCGGTGTCGTGACCACGCACGACCACGCCTTGGCTCGGTGGTACGGGTTGTCGATGGATTTGACCATACCTTCGGCACGCCCGACAGCGCCGGTCGCGGCCACCGCGGCGATGACGGTCTGCATGGCCTTGGCCCACTCGTTGGGCCACGAGATCGTGGCGATCATCGCCTCAGCTCGGTCGGCTTCACCCATCATGGCCAATACCGAGGCCACTGCCGTCAGCGCACTCACCTTCACGCCCGGAATGAGTTCGGAACCGATGGCTTCTTCGGCGCGACGCAGCAGATCGGCGCCGCGACCGCGGTCGCCTGCCGCGATCAGCACCTCGGCCGTCCGTGCGAGTGCCTCAGCCCGGTCGCCGCCATCCGGCATGGAGTCGGCGATGGACTCGGCGCGATCGACGTGACCCAACGACGCCCACGTCGCGGGTACTTCGGCCGGCACAAGCAGATTGCGGCTCGCCAGATTGTCCCGATGCAAGGCCAGCCTGGTCAGGGCGACCAGATCTGGATCGTCTTGTGCGGCAAGAAGATCCATCGCGCTGCGGATTTCTGTCAAGGCGGACGCATCGCCGCCCGTGAGGACCAGGAGCCGGTGTTGGCGGTGGCTGTCGGTGGCGCAGGACAGCAGCTCAGGGACGTTCTCCGTGGTGGTGAGCATGCGGAAGTAGCCGCGCAGCAAGTATTCGGGCGTGTCGGCGGGCCAATCACGAGCCCGGTAACCCTCGGCCCACGTACGGAGACGGTCGCGGCAGGCCGAGAGGCGTGCGGGGCCGAACATCTCCAGGGCAGTGGCTTGGAGGTCCTCATGGGCCAGTAGGTAGGCGGCGGGGGCGTCCTGCGAGTAGTACGGGTCGCGGATGGCGAAGCTGCGGCCGGCGACGGTCTGGAGCCGGTCGTCGATCTCCCACCGGAGCTGGCCGGTCAGCGAGACGAGGTCGGCGGCGGAGAGGCCGCCGCCGGCGGCGGTGACGAGACCGAGAAGATCGCGCGAGTCAGGGTCCCTGAGCAGGCGTTTGAGGTCCTTCTCCATCTCGACGCGCAGGGCCCGGGCCCGGGGAGAAGGGGAGAGGGGGTGAACGATGGCGGGATCGCGCAGGGGATGGTGCGAAGGGACGTCGCCGGGGATGGGCGGGTTGGGACGGCCGGCGACGAGGACGTGCATGCCGGGAGACGGCGACAGGGGGAGCAGGGCGGCGATGCTGTGCTCGTCGACGCCGCGGTCCTCGTCGAGACCGTCGACGAGGAGGACGAAGTGCTCGCCGCGCGCCGTGCACGTCCGGGCGGCGCGGTCCAGGAGACCGAGGAGGTGGGCCTCGCGGGTGTGCTCGGTGAGTAAGGCCGGCATGGACTCGCCGAGCAGGGCCAACAGCTGTTCGAGCACGTTCTCGACGAAGGCGTTTCGGTCGTTCTGCGCGGCCAGCCGAGCGGTGATGAAGAACGGGACGATCCGAACGCCGGCCGGGGGATGGAGCACGAACCACGACATGAGTGCCGACTTGCCGGACCACGCCTTGGCCCGCCACCAGGCATAGCCGGCGGACGATGTGCAGAAGGCGGCGAGTTCGGCCAACTCCGCCTTGCGGCCGACGAGGGACGGCGGGGCGATGCGCTCGACCTGCCGGTGGTACTGGGTCCGCACCAGCGCCGACGGCGCCAGGTACTGGATGTTGATCGCGTTGGCGCCGGTGGAGACGATGCCGGAGTTGTCACCCGCGGTCATGACGCTGGATGTTGATCGCGCCGTCGCCGGACGAGGCGATGCCGGTGTTGTCGCCGCCGATGACGATGGCCCGATCGCCGGCACGCACGGACGGATCGGCGGCGAGCATCGCGGCGAGTTCGGTGGCCAGCTCGGCGTCCTCGCGCAGGATCTTCTTGATCTGGGCCCGGAGCGCGGCCTGGAAGTCGGGGTCGTCGATGGCGTCGGCCAGGTCGGTGACGGCGGCCTTGAGCGGCTCCTTGGCCTTGGCCCGGCTGAACAACCGAGCCAGCAGGCGCTGGCCGAGTTTGACGGACTCGGTCGCGGCGGTGTCGGAGGCCTTGGTCAGCGCGGACTCGCCCCACTTGGCCACGGCGGCGGTGGCCAACGGCCCGATCTGGGTGATGAGATCGTCGATACCCACCGGCAGAGCCTGGCACGCCGAGAGCGTGCGCGGAGCCGGATTACCCGAATGCACCAGCGAGGGCGTCACCGACGGTGGCATGACGGAACGAGAAGCCGTGTCGCAGCAGGGCATCGGGCACGGCCCGCTGACCGGTCAGCGCCCCGGCGTCGGCCAGCTCGCCGGCGAAAAGCCGGAGCAGCCAAGGGGGATACACCCACGGCGTCGGCCGGTGCAGCAGCTGCCCGACGGCACGGACCATCTCGGCATTGGTGACGGGCGTGGGCCCGGACAGGTTGAGCGGCCCGCGGATCTCGGGGTGCTCCAGGGCGAACTGGATGGCGGCGACCTCGTCGTGCAGGGAGATCCACGACAGGTACTGCTGCCCGGAACCCATCCGCCCGCCGAAGCCCCACGCGACCATCGGCCGCAGCTGCCCGAGCAGCCCGCCCCGTGGAGACAGCACGATTCCGGTACGCAGTGACACGACCCGCGCATCGCCGGCGGCGACCACAGCCGCCTCACGGTCACGGTCCATCTCGGCCAGGAAACCGGTGCCGGCCGGCTCCGACTCGGTGATCACGCGGTCGCCGGTGTTCCCGTAGTAGGCGACGGAAGAGCTGTTGAGCAGTGCGGCAACGCCGCTCGAAGCGACGGCTGCGGCCAGCACCCGGGTCGGCACGACGCGGCTGTCCAGGAGCTCCCGCTTGAACGCGGGCGTCCACCGCTTGGCGGTGGTGTCGACGGCGCAGAGGTTGATCACGGCGTCGGCGCCGTCCAGCGCCCCGTCGGCGATCACCCCGGCGTCGGGATCCCACGACCGCTCGTCAGCCGCCGCGGCCGGCCGCCGGACCAGCCGGAGCACCTCGTGCCCGGCGGCCCGCAGGACCGGCGTCAGCGCCGTCCCGATCACGCCGGACGAGCCGGCCACCACCACCCGCATCGGACCTCCTTGAGTTAACGGTGTTAACCCTAGCGGTCTGGGGGTGTCGGCGTGATCAGGGGTTCCAAGCGCCGTCGACCGAGGGGGAGCCGACACGCCATGACCGATCAGCCCGAACCGGCTACAGTGGCCGGGCAGCTGGTTCGGCCGCCCGCCCGGGTGGTCGTCGCAAGAGGGAATCCGGTGCGAATCCGGGACTGCCCCGCAGCGGTGAGTGGGAACGACCGCCGTCACACGCACTGAGCCGACAGGCTTGGGAAGCGACGGCCAGTAGGCACGAGCACGACGCCCGCGAGTCCGAAGACCTGCCCGCTGTGCGCCCCACGACCGTGGGGCGCCGGACGAGACCTCGCGGGTGGGTCTGTGTCGAGCCCCGGTCGGGGCTGGTCGCGGCGTGCCCGCGGGTCCACGTGGACTCGCGAAGGAGAGCCCCGTGACCGCCACCAGCACAGCGACTGTGCACGGTTATCCACGCCAGGGCCCGGACCGGCAGCTGAAGAAGGCGATCGAGGCCTACTGGGCCGGCCGCGTCGACGCCGACGCGCTGCTCGGCACGGCCCGTGAGCTGCGGCTGAGCAACCTTGCCGAGCTGCGCGCCGCCGGCATCGACGAGATCCCCAGCAACTACTTCTCGTTCTACGACCACGTCCTGGACACGGCGTGGCTGCTCGGCGCGATCCCGCAGCGCCACATCGACGCCGTGCCCGACGCCTCGACGCCGAAGGGCAGCCTGGACCGCTACTTCGCGATGGCCCGCGGCACCGCCGACGCGCCGCCGCTGGAGATGACCAAGTGGTTCGACACGAACTACCACTACCTGGTGCCGGAACTGGGCCCGGACACCACGTTCAGCCTGGACGCCAGCAAGCCCCTTGACGAGTTCGCCGAAGCCCTTGAGCAGGGCGTGACCACCCGGCCGGTGCTGGTCGGCCCGGTGACGTTCCTGTTGCTGGCCAAGAACCTGGCCGGCGACTGCCCGCCGCTCGACCTGCTGGACAAGATCGTCCCCTTGTACGTCGACCTGCTACGGCAACTCCGCGAAGCCGGCGCCGAGTGGGTGCAGCTGGACGAGCCGGCGCTGGTCACCGACCAGCCGCACACGGTGTTGGACAAGGTCGCCGAGACCTACACAACCCTTGCCGCGGCCCGGAATCGCCCGAAGATCCTGGTCGCCTCCTACTTCGACGGTCTCGGCGAGGCGCTGCCGGTGCTGGCCGGGACGCCGGTCGAGGGCCTGGCCATCGACTTCACCAAGGGCGACAACCTGAAGGGCCTGGCCGCGATCGGCGGCATCCAGGACAAGCGCCTGGTCGCCGGCGTGGTCAACGGCCGCAACATCTGGGCCGCCGACCTGTCCGCCGCGCTGAGCACCCTGGGCACACTGCTCGGGCTGGCCGGTTGCGTCGACGTCGCGGCGTCGAGCTCGCTGCTGCACGTGCCCTACGACGTCACCCTGGAGACGGACCTGGATCCGCAGATCGCCGGCTGGCTGTCGTTCGCGCGGCAGAAGGTCCAGGAGATCGTCACGCTGCGCCGCGGCCTGACCGAGGGCCGTGCGGCCATCGGCACTGTCTTGCATGTCAACGAAACGCGGCTGGCCTCCCGGGCGTCCTCGCCGATCGTCAAGGTGCCGGCCGTCCGCGAACGTGTCGTCCCCGCCCTGCACCGCGACAGCCCGTACGAACAGCGGGCCAAGGCCCAGCGGGAGCAGCTCAACCTGCCTCAGCTGCCGACCACGACCATCGGCTCGTTCCCGCAGACCACCGAGCTGCGCAAGGCCCGAGCCGCACTCCGCAACGGCCGGCTCGACCAGAACGCCTACCGGGAGGCGATGCGGGCGGAGATCCGGTCGGTGATCGCCGAGCAGGAGCGGATCGGCCTGGACGTGTTGGTGCACGGCGAGCCCGAACGCAACGACATGGTCCAGTACTTCGGCGAGCAGCTGGCCGGATTCATGGCCACGCAACAGGGTTGGGTCCAGTCCTACGGCACCCGCTACGTCCGGCCGCCGATCATCGTCGGCGACGTGTCCCGCCCGGCCCCGATGACCGTGGAGTGGGCCACCTACGCGCAAGGCCTGACCGACAAGCCGGTCAAGGGCATGCTCACCGGCCCGGTGACCATGCTGGCCTGGTCGTTCGTGCGGGACGATCAGCCCGAGGGCGACACCGCCCGGCAGGTCGCACTGGCCCTGCGCGACGAGGTCGTGGACCTGGAAGCAGCTGGTGTCAAGGTGATCCAGGTCGACGAGCCGGCGCTGCGGGAGACTTTGCCGCTGCGCGCCGCCGACCGGGCCGCTTACCTGGAGTGGGCGGTGACTTCCTTCCGCCTGGCCACTTCCGGCGTGCGGGACGAGACCCAGATCCACACCCACATGTGCTACGCCGAGTTCGGCGACGTGCTGCAGGCGATCATCGACATGGACGCCGACGTGATCAGCCTGGAGGCGGCCCGGTCGAACATGGCCATCGTCGCCGACCTGGCCGCCGCCGGCTATCCCAACGAGGCCGGCCCGGGCGTGTGGGACATCCACTCGCCGCGCGTGCCGTCGGTCGAGGAGATCGTGAGCCATCTGCGGGTCGCCGCGGCGGCGTTCCCGGCCGAGCGGCTGTGGGTTAATCCCGACTGCGGGTTGAAGACCCGGGCCTACCCCGAAGTCAAGGCCACGCTGGAGAACCTGGTCGAGGCCACCGGGCGGCTGCGGGAGTGACGGCTCCCGTCGTGGGCGGTTCCGGCCGCCCACGACGTGGACCCCCAGCGTTTCTCGAGGACGGCCCGGTAGGGTCGACCGCGAGGCCCGCCACGAGGATGGAGCAGACACGCGGTGGAAGCACACGTGCTGGACCGTTTGCAGGGGACGAGACCGGTGTTCTCGGTGGAGTTCTTCCCGCCCCGTGACGCGGCCGACGAGCACAAGCTGTGGCTGGCGATACGTCAGCTGGAGGGCCTGGAGCCGGCGTTCATGTCGGTGACCTACGGGGCCGGCGGGTCCAGTCGCGACCGCACGATCCGCACCACGGGCCGGGTGGTGCAGGAGACGTCGCTGTTGCCGATGGCCCACCTGACGGCCGTGGATCACTCGGTCGCCGAGTTGCGCAACGTCATCGGCTGGTACGCGGCGGTCGGCGTGCGCAACGTGCTGGCCGTGCGGGGCGACCCGCCCGGCGACCCGAACGGGGAGTGGGTCAAGCACCCGCAGGGGTTGACCTATGCCGAGGAGCTGGTCTCGCTGGTGCGCGAGCTGGGCGATTTCTGCGTCGGCGTGTCCGCCTTCCCGTACGGGCATCCGCGGTCGGCGGACCTGGACACCGACACCGAGTACCTGGTGCGGAAGTTCCGGGCCGGCGCGGACTTCGCCATCGCCCAGCTGTTCTTCGAGGCCGAGGACTTCCTGCGGCTGCGCGACCGGATGGCCGCCCGCGGCTGCGACGCCCCGCTGCTGCCGGGCATCCTGCCGCTGACCACGGTTCGCACGCTCAACAAGACGGTCGAGCTGTCCGGCGCGCCGGTGCCGCCGGCGCTGGCCCGGCGGCTCGATCCGCTGGCCGACGATCCGAAGGCGTTCCGGGCCGAGGGCATCGACATCGTCACCGAGCTGTCGCAGCGCCTGATCGACGAGGGCGTGCCGGGCGTGCACTTCTACACGTTCAACATGTCCAAGGCCACCACCGAAGTGGTCGAACGCCTTGGCCTGTCGCCCGTCCGCGTGTGACCTGGACGGCGGCCGCCCGGCCGCCGTCCACTGTGGACGTCAGCGCACCGCGGTCAGCTTGGCCGGGTTGATCACCCACATCACCTGGTCGATGCGGCTCGCGCCGTCGACAACGACCACGCCGACCGTCTCGCCGGCCTTGCTGAGCACCATGGCCGGCGCGTTGTTGAGGGTGGCGAGCTCCATCTCCATGCCCTGCCAGAAGGTGCTCGACCCCCAGGCGCGGATGAGCTTGGCCACCGACTCCGCCCCGGTGACCACGTACCTGGTCGCCCGGGCCACGCCGCCGCCGTCGGAGTAGCTGACCACGTCCTCGGCGAACAGCTCCTCCAGCGCACTCAGGTCGCCGGCCTGCGCCGCCTGCACGAACGCGGTCAGCAGCCGCTGCTGCTCCGACGGGTCGACCGGCGCCCTGCGCTCGGCCGCGAGATGCTTGCGAGCCCTGCTCACGTACTGTCGCGCGGTCACCTCGGTCGTCTGCACGATCTCGGCGATCTGCTCGTACGGGTAGTCGAACGCCTCCCGCAGCACGTAGGCGGCCCGCTCGTTCGGCGTCAGCTTTTCCAGCAGCAGCAACACACCCAGCTCCAACGCGGCCGCCCGCTCGGCCCCCAGCTGCGGGTCGGCCGAGGTGTCCACCGGCTCCGGCAGCCACGGGCCGACATAGCTCTCCCGCCGCGCGTAGGCCGACTGGGTGGCGTTGATGGCCAGCCGGGTGGTCGTGGTGGCCAGGTAGGCCGCCGGGTTCTCGACGACCGACCGGTCGCACGTCTGCCAGCGGATCCAGACCTCCTGCAACAGGTCCTCGGCGTCGACCGCGCTGCCCAGCATCCGGTAGGCGATGCCGAAGAGCCGCGGCCGCACCTGGGCGAAGACCGCGGCCGCGTCGTCCAGGGTCGTGGTCTCCATGCTGGCTGATCCCTTTCGCCGGGGAGCGCGGCAGAGCCGGGCGGCGTGCTGCCTCTCGCAGCGTACGCCGGCCCGGCCGCCTTCCGGCGTCCCGACAGATCAGCCGGGCGTCATCCGTTGGACTGATCGCCAACGTCAAACCGCGTTGGTGAAAAGGAAAACCGCGTCGGTCACGGCCTCGACCCGGTGTCTTCGGTCGGGCAGCGAGAGCAGGTCGCCCGGCACCGCCTCCCAGCTGTCCCGCCCCGCGACCAGCCTGACCCGCCCCTGGAGCACGTACACGGTGGTGTCGCTGCCGTGTTCGTGCTCGTGCAGGTGCTCGCCGGCCAGCAGCGCGATCACCGTCTGACGCAAGGAATGCTCGTGACCGCCGTGCACGGTCCGGGCGCTGCGGTGCTCCGGGCAGTTGCGGGCGGTGTCGAGCTGCCCCTGGGCCACGGCGGTCAGCGACGTCTTGGTCATGGCCGGGGCGCCCGCCGGTCCTTGCGCTCCTGGAGTTCCTCGGCGCTCACCGGGATCAGCATCGGCTGCCCCGGCACGCAGAACATCGTCACCACGAACTGCGACTCCGCGTCGGCCAGGTTGTTGCCGTCCTGGTAGTGGATGACGTCGCCGCCCGGCTCCCAGAACGTCTCGCCCGCCTTGACCACACGCTGCGGCTCGCCCTCCAGCTCGAAGACGATCTCGCCCTTGAGCACGTAGCCGTAGGCCGGCCCGGAGTGGCGGTGCGGCGGCGCGCCCGGGCTGCCCGGCGGCAGCGTGACGTGGATGGTCATGGCCTCGGCGTGGGCGTGGATCTGCGGCACCCCGGTCACCGTCGAGAGCAGGTCGATCTGCGGCGGCGGCCCGTCGGCGTACGGGTTGGGCAGGTTGTGATCATGCGGAGTGCTCAAGGCTGCCTCCTGGTCGGCGACGCTGTGCGCCAGCTATGACCGGGCAGCCCAGGGATCTGTGACAGCCGAATCGCGTTTCCCGCGAGGTGTCACAAACCAAGCCCCCGTCCGGTCCTAGCTGGTGAGCCAACACGGAAGGGAACACAGATGAAGATCGTGGTCATCGGGGGCACCGGGCTGATCGGCTCGAACGCCGTGGCGAAGCTGGCGGCGGAGGGCCACGAGGCGGTGGCGGCCGCGCCGAGCACCGGCGTGAACACCCTCACCGGCGAGGGCCTCAAGGAGGTCCTCCAGGGCGCGGACGTGCTGGTCGACGTGTCCAACTCGCCGTCGTTCGCCGACGACGACGTGATGAGCTTCTTCACCACGTCCACCGCCAACCTGCTCGCCGCCGCCGAGGAGGCCGGCGTCGGGCACTACGTGGCGCTGTCGATCATCGGCATCGACCGCATGCCCGACATCGGCTACTACCGGGCCAAGGTCGCGCAGGAGGGGCTGATCCGGGCGGCCGCGCGGCCGCACTCGATCATCCGGGCCACCCAGTTCTTCGAGTTCGCCGGCGGCATCGCCGACACCTGCACCGTCGACGGCGCCGTCCGGCTGCCGGCCGCGAAGGCGCAGCCGATGGCCGCCGCCGACGTGTCCACCGCCGTCGCCCGCACCGCCGCCGGGAATCCGTTCAACGGCATCTTCGAGATCGCCGGGCCCGAGGCCATGGGCCTGGACGAGTGGATTCGCACCGTGCTCGACTCGCGGCAGGACCCGCGGGCCGTGATCACCGACCCGACCGCCCAGTTCTTCGGCGGCGTCCCCGGGCCGACCGCCCTGCTGCCCGGTCCCGACGTCCGCCTGGCGCAGACCCGGCTCGCCGCCTGGCTCACGGCGCAACGCGAGCAGTGACCTGCGTCGGCACGGCCTGACCGTGCGAACAGACCCGTGCGGGTGGCGTCCCTCCATGCGCCACCCGCACGGCCTTCCCGGCACTGCTCAGCGGTGGTGCTTGGCGATGTGCTGGGCCAGCACGTCGTCGCCGAAGTCGTTGACCGGGTCCCGCCAGACCGTGTGCACGTGGTTCGCGTCGCGCTGCGTGTTGTCGTACTCGGCGAGCAGGCGCGGGGCCTGGAGCCGGTAGTAGTGCGGCTTGCCGGGTTCCGTCGAGCCCGCCCAGGCGAAGTGCACGTCCTGAATGGCGTCGCCCGCGAACTTCGCCGCCTCTCGCTCGGCCAGCTCTTCCGGGACGCGGCCCAGGAACGTCATGAGCACCGCTCGCAACTGCTCCCGCTGTCCCGGCGACATCTCCGCCGCGTTGAGCCCCTTCGGCTTCGCCGTCAGGCTCAGCTGTTCGTGGTGCTTGTCGGTGATGCCGATGTTCTTGTCGGCCTGGCGTTGGAATTCCGCCACCGCGTTGTTCAACTGCGGGTCGTCGAACCGCCCTCGCCACACCTCCGCCAGGTCCAGCGCCTTGTCTCCGTCGCTGATGCGGGGCCGGTTGTCGGTCACGATGTCCGTCGGCGCCACCGCGCTGATCACGGCCTTGGCCGTCTGCTCGTCGTCGAAGTCGCTGATCAGATCCCGGGCCAGGTCCTCCAGCGCGCCCAACGGCCTGAGCAGGTGGCCGCCCAGCAACGGCGACGCCGCCGGGTCCGCGCCGAGAAACGCCGGCGTGCTGCCCTGAACTGTCCCGTTCAGTACAACGTGCTGCACCGACACGTGGTGCCCGCCGAACCGCCACGACCAGGGGCCTTCCATCGTCGGCTCCCCGAAGACCCGCAGCCAGTACAGCTGTGGATCGCGGCCCCTTTCTCGCTCCCAGTCCACCTGCCAGCCTTCCAGCTGGTCCAGGACGTTCTCCAGGCCCAGGATCGTCGACACCGTCACGAAGCCCGGCCTCGACAGCCCCGCCGCCACCAGCCGCATCGCCAACTGCTGTTGCCGTTGCCTCATTCTTGCCAGCGGCAGGCCCCCGTGATCCGTCGGCGTGTAGTACCAGCGATGGCGCTCCTCCTCCGCCGGCCAGGGCCATTTCGCCGCCTCGCGCTGCTTTTCGTCCAGGCTGTCCAGCCAGGCCTGCGCCGCTGCCACCATGCGCTCGGCCGGATCACGGTCCGTCACACCTTCGAACCTACGACGCGCTCACGATCAGCACCACCGAGCGTCAGCTCGCCGGGGGCGCCAGGCGGACGCGGTCGCGGCCGGCGGCCTTGGCGGCGTAGAGGGCGGCGTCGGCGGCCAACTGGAGGTCGGAGAGGCTGGCGATGCCGGGGCTGGGGTAGCGGGCGGCGCCGATGGAGATGGTCTGGTCGGTGACCTGGCCGTCGGACGGGATGTCGACGACGAGGGAGCGGACCCGGTGCCGCAGGCGTTCGGCGATCTCGAGCAGCTCGTCGGGACCGACGTCGGGCAGCAGGATGGCGAACTCCTCGCCGCCCCAGCGACAAGCGGCGTCGTAGGAGCGGACGGCGTCGGTGATGGCGTCGGCGACGGCGCGCAGCACCTGGTCGCCGGCGAGGTGGCCGTGGGTGTCGTTGAGCCGTTTGAAGTGATCGAGATCGAGCATCAGCACGCCGAGCGAGGTGCGTTCGGCCTCGGCCCGGGTGAAGGCGCCCTCGGCGATCTGGTGCCACCAGTTGGGCGTGTGCAGTCCGGTCTTGCCGTCGGTCTGGGACGCGCGGCGGAACTGCGGCAGCAGCACGCTGCGGTGCAGGGCGTACAGCCCGACGACAACGCCGATGAGCAGCCGCGGGTCGTACTCGACCAGCCCGGCGGCGGCCAGGCCGATGCCCATGGCGCCGGCCTCGAGCACCTGTTCGCCGAACTCGCCGACGATCTGGCCGGCCCGCAGGTCCGGCGAGGAGACCAGGATGGCGCCGAGGATGAGGGAGTAGTTGATCAGCCACCGGAGCAGGGCGGCGGCCAAGACGAAGCCGATGCCGATCCAGCCGGTGGGGATGCCGGGATGCGGCCCGGGCGCGGCCAGCAGCAGGACGGCGGAGGCCTGCGTGGCCAGCAGCACGGTCGCGGCGCTGAAGACCCACTTGTACAGCGGCCGCCGGCCCCGCCAGACGCGGAACCACACGTAGGTCTGCGTGAACACGACCAGCGCGGTGGCCAGCGGCGCGGGCAGGATCAGCACGGCGGTGAAGTGCCACACCGTCAGGCCGTCGACGAACGGCCCGGCGCCGGAAGCCAGCTTGCGGGCGCGCTCGATGGACCGGGACAGCTCGATATGGGCGATGACGCAACCGGCGAGGATGCCGAGGCGGATCCAGTCGGTGGCCGTGACGGGCAGCAGCGCGGCCGTCGCTCCGGTGGCGATCAGGGCCAGGGCGTCCACGACCAGCACGTACGCCAGCACGTGCCGAGGCGTGGTCCACATCTCGAAGCCGCGGACCCATCCCACGCAAGCAGCGTAACCGACTGGCGCAGCCGGAGTCCGCGCTGGTAGGAGACCATATGAACCGCACCCGGTTGGCCCAGCGTCTTGAGGGCGTCCGCCTTGTCAGCGAGGAGGTGAGCGGCAATGCGTGAGAACACCTGGCGTGAGAACACCTGGAAGTGACCCGTTCGGCGGAGTCTCAGCTCGCCGCGCGTCGCCAGGCAACACCGGCGGCGACGGCGGCGACCACGCCGGCCGCCCCCGCGAGTCCGACCACGGCGGCCGGCGTGAGGACCTGCGCCAGCAGACCCGCCAGCACGATGCCGAAGCCCTGCGCGGCCTGCATCGCCGCGCCGGCCAGGCCGATCGCCTGCCCCCTCGACGCGTCGGGCACGCGCTGGACGAAGGTGCCCTGCACCACCATGTCGTGCGCGCTGGCCAGGCCCGACGCCGCCCACAGCGCCGCCGACACCGCCAGCACCGGCGCCCAGGCACTCGGGATCAGGACCGCGCAGGTCGCCACCGTCAGCGGGGCCATCAGCCGTAACCGCAGGTCGGGGCGCAGGCTCTTGAGCCAGATCATGCCCACGATCGAGCCCGCCGGCACCGCCGCCAGCAGCCAGCCGACCGCCGCGGTGCCCTGGCCGAGCTGCGCCGCGTACGGCACCGCCAGCGACTCCGGCACCACGTAGAACCCGTTCACGCAGGCGATCGCCACCAACGCCCGGAGCTGGGGGTCGTCGGCCACGATGCGCAGGCCCGCTTTGAGCCGAGTGCGGTTCCCCGCCCTCGGCGGCCGGTGCCTTTGCACGCCGAGCTGGATCAGCAGCGCCGACAGCGCGAACGTCGCCGCGTCGATCACCAGCGTCGTCGAGGTGCCCAGGTACGTCACCAGTGTCGCCCCGATCGCGATGCCGCCGACCAGGCCCAGCTGGTCCGTCGTGCGCATCACCGCCAGGCCCGCCATGTACCGGTCGCCGTCCAGCACCACCGGCAACACCGCGTTGCGGGCCGCCGAGAACGGCGCGTACGGCAGCTGCACCAGGCACAGCAGCACCACCAGCACCGCGATCGGCTGGCCCGGGATCACCATCAACGCAACCAGAGCCGCTCTGGTGGTGTCCGCCGCCACCATCACCGTCCTGCGGTCGAACCGATCGGCCAACCCGGCCAGCAGCGTGCCGCCGGCCAGATTCGGCAGGATCGTCATCGCGTACGTCAGCGCCGTCCAGGCCGGCGAGTGCGTGCGGTCGTACACCAGCACCGACAGCGCCACCCGGGCCAGCTGATCGCCGATCCTCGACTGCGCGTGGGCCAGCCACAGCACCCGGAACTGGCCCACCGCCGCCACGTCCCGCCACCGCGCCGCCGCGACCCCGCCCGCCACCTCGACACCAT
>DASWRQ010000302.1:0-8708 GCA_036403095.1 Kutzneria sp.
CGCTATTGGGCCGCGAGCGGGCGGCCGGGCACCGACACCGCGTTCGATCCCAAGCAGATGAAGGTCGGGCGGCGGCTGGCCACCAAGTTGCTCAACGCCAGCCGGTTCGCGCTCTCCTTCGATGAGCCGTCCATTTCGGACGCCGTCACGCATCCGTTGGACCAGGCCATGATCACGGCGCTGTCGTCCGTTGTGGACGATGCCACCGCGGCCCTGGACGGCTTCGAGCACACCACCGCCCTCGAGCGGGTCGAGCGTTTCTTCTGGACCTTCTGCGACGACTACCTCGAACTCGTCAAGGAACGCGCCTACGGCCCCGACGGCGCTTCGGCTCGCGTCGCGTTGCGGACCGGGCTCTCCGCCCTGTTGCGGCTGTTCGCGCCCTACCTGCCGTATGTGACCGAGGAGGTGTGGTCCTGGTGGCAGTCCGGCTCCGTGCACCACGCCCCGTGGCCCTCCTCCCTCGGCACCCCCGGCGATCCGGCGGCGCTGGACCTCGCCGCCACCGCCATCGCCGCCGTCCGCAAGGCCAAGTCCACCGCCAAGCTCTCCATGCGGGCCGAAGTCGCCTCGGTCGAGGTGGCCGCCGATCCCGCCACCTTGGCGCTGGTCAGGAGCTTCGCCGACGACCTCGTGGCCGCCGGCAGCATCGGCGAGCTGCGCTACCGCGAGGTCGACGGCGCGGACCTGGAGGTGTCGGTCCAGCTGTGATAACATTTTGTCATGACAACGACGGTGGGCATTCGTGAAGTGACCCGGCACACCTCCCAGATGGTGCACCGCGCCGCCGCGGGGGAGACCGTGGTGATCACCGAGCACGACCGGCCCATCGCGATGCTCGTGCCGCTGCCCGCCACCGGAAACCCGGTGGTCGACCAGCTCATCCGGGCGGGCAAGCTCACGCCGGCCAGCAATCCGGCCGGCGTGGCGGCCCTGCTCGCGATCACCCCGTATCCGGCGAGCGACGGAACCGACACCGTCGACGTGGTGTCGGAGCTCCGCGAGGACCGTTTGTGATCTATCTGGACAGCTCGGCCGTTGTGAAGCTGGTTCGCCGGGAAGCCGAGACCAATGCTCTGCGAACGTGGTTGGCGGTAAACGCCGCGCCACTCGTGTCGTCCGCGCTGGTGCGCACAGAGACAGCGCGGGCTTTGACTCGAAGTGATCCGGCCGCACTCGCGGTGTTGCCGTCGGTCCTGGCCCTCGTGCACCAGCGGTCGGTCACCGATGACCTGCTCGACGTCGCCGGTCGGTATGCGGATCCGCACCTGCGCAGTCTCGACGCGATCCATTTGGCCACAGCCGAGGAACTTCGGTCCGCCATCTCATGGTTCGTCGCCTACGACAAGCGGCTCTCGGATGCCGCGCAGGCACGAGGCCTGCGCGTCTGCATGCCCGTCTGAGCGGCAACGCGGCACACGTAGACTCGGTGGGTACCCCGTCGCCCATCGCACCGGAGACCAGCGTGCCCCAGAACGATCCCGAGGCGCTCGCGGCGCTGCGCGCGGTCGAGTCCGAACTGGACACCCGGTGGCCGGAGACGAAGATCGAGCCGTCCACGGACCGCATCGCGGCGCTGGCGGACGTGCTGGGGGAGCCGCAGCGGTCGTACTCGGTGGTGCACATCACCGGCACCAACGGCAAGACGTCGACGAGCCGGATGATCGACGCGCTGTTCACCCGGATCGGCCTGCGCACGGGCCGGTACACGAGCCCGCACCTCCAGCTGGCGACCGAGCGGATCAGCCTGGACGGGGCGCCGATCAGCGCGCAGCAGTACGTGGACGTCTACCACGACATCGAGCCGTACATCGCGATGGTCGACGCCAGGTCGGACGTGAAGATGAGCAAGTTCGAGGTGCTCACCGGCATGGCCTTCGCCGCCTTCGCGGACGCGCCGGTGGACGTGGCGGTGGTGGAGGTCGGCCTGGGCGGCCGCTGGGACGCCACCAACATCGCCGACGGCAAGGTCGCGGTGATCACGCCGATCGACATCGACCACACCGACTTCCTCGGCACGGACATTCTCGGCATCGCGGCGGAGAAGGCCGGCATCATCAAGGAAGGCGCCGTGGCGGTGCTGGCCGAGCAGCGCCCGGAGGTGGCGCAGGTGCTGCTGGCGCGCTGCGCGGAGGTGGGCGCGACGGTGGCCCGCCAGGGCATGGAGTTCGGCGTCCTGTCGGCGGAAGCCGCGGTCGGCGGCCAACTCCTGACGCTGCAGGGCCTCGGCGGCGCGTACGAGGACGTCTTCCTGCCGCTGTTCGGCGCGCACCAGGCCCAGAACGCGGCGCAGGCGCTGGCCGCGGTGGAGGTGTTCTTCGGCGCGGGTGCGGGCCGCAAGCTCGACGTCGACGTCGTGCGCGAGGCGTTCGCCACGGTGACCTCGCCCGGCCGGCTGGAGCGAGTCCGTACCGCCCCCAGCGTGTTCATCGACGCGGCCCACAACCCGCACGGCGCCCGCGCGCTGGCCACGGCCCTCCAGGACCAGTTCGCCTTCCAGAAGGTGGTCGGCGTGCTCAGCGTGATGGAGGACAAGGACGTCGACGGCATTCTCGCCGCCCTGGAGCCGGTGTTCACCGAGGTCGTGCTGACCGACAACGGCTCGCCCCGCGCGATGGACGCCGACAAGCTGGCCGGCCTGGCCCGGGACGTGTTCGGCGAGGACCGCATCGTCGTCGAGCCGCGGCTGGACGACGCGCTGGAGGAGGCGGTCCGGCTGGCCGAGGAGACCGACGGCGAGCCGGTGTCCACCAGCGGCGTCGTGGTGACCGGCTCGGTCGTCACGGCCGGCGCCGCCCGGGCGATGTTCGGCAAGGAGCCCCAGTGACCGCCCCCGACCCGATGAAGGGCATCCGCGGCGTGATGGCCGGCACCATGGTGCTGGAGGCCATCGTGACCGCGCTGGCCCTGTTCGTGCTGGGCCGGGTCGACCACCTCAGCGGCTGGCCGGTCACCGCCGTCGCCGTGCTGGCCGTGCTGATGGTCGTGTCCAGCGGTCTCTTCGGTCGCCCGTGGGGCATCCCGTTCGCCATCGTGCTCCAGGTGCTGACCCTGCTGGGCTTCGTCATCAGCGTGCCGCTCGGCATCGTCGGCGTGCTGTTCGGCCTGGTCTGGACGTACCTGCTGTGGGTGCGCCGGGACGTGGCGCGGCGCATCGCCGAGGGGACGCTGCCCAGTCAGCAGCAGTAGACCAGCACCTGGTTGCGGGGTGTTGCGCCGTCCGGGTCAGAATGCTCGGGTTCGCAGTCGAACGGGGGAGGACGACGATGACGGGGCCCTACCAGCAGCCGGGCTCGTGGGGACCGCCGCCGATGCCGCCCACGCCGCCACGCAAGTCGCAGACGGGCGCGATCATCGGCACCGTCGTCGGCGTGGTGCTCATGCTGGGCCTGGGCACCTGGGCGGTGATCGGCATCATCAGCAGCCGGCACAGCACCGAGGCCGGCGGCGCCAGCACGACCCGGACCACGACCAGCACCACTCGCGCGCCGCGGACCTCGGCCACCGACAGCATCCGGTTCAGCGTCAACGACTGCGTCTGGCTGGACGTGAAGACCAGCGAGCGCGTGTCCTGCACCTCGGACAAGGCCGCGCTGCAGATCAACCTGGTGATCCCGCAGAAGGAGAAGTGCGCCGACACCGACGCGTACGACTCGTACGGCGACGGCTGGTACGACGGCAAGCTGGCGCTGCGCTACTGCGCGTCTCTCATGGTGCCCAAGGGCCAGTGCGTGCAGCTGGACCTGGACGACACCGGCTTCGTCGAGCGGGCCTCCTGCTCCGCGACGACCCCGCTGGCCAGCGGGGCGCCCAGCGCCAAGACCTACCAGGTGACCGACATCGTCAGCAGCGCCAACGCCAAGACGGCCTGCGACAAGGTGCCGAACACCGACGACGTGTGGTTCTACCAGTCGCCCAAGTCCGGGCAGTTCGCCTGCCTGAAACGACTCGGCGCCTGACCGGCTACCCTGCTCGCCGGATAGTCCCTTTACCTAAGGAGTTCGGCCCACCGTGAGTGAGCGCACCCTGGTGCTGGTCAAGCCGGACGGCGTCAGCCGCGGCCTGGTCGGCGAAGTCATCGCCCGCATCGAGCGCAAGGGCCTGAAGCTGGCCGCGCTGGAGCTGCGCACCGCCGACCGCGCGGTGGCCGAGGAGCACTACGCCGAGCACGCCGGCAAGGGCTTCTACAACGACCTCGTCGAGTTCATCACCGGCGGTCCGCTGGTGGCGATCGTGGTCGAGGGCACGCGGGCGATCTCGGCGTTCCGGCAGCTGGCCGGCGGCACGGATCCGGTGGAGAAGGCGACGCCGGGCACCATCCGGGGCGACTTCGGCCTGGAGGTCCAGTTCAACCTGGTGCACGGGTCGGACTCGCCGGAGTCGGCCGAGCGCGAGATCAAGATCTGGTTCCCCAACCTCTGATCTTCGCCGGGTCGGCGGGTCTACCGCCGGCCCGGTCAGAGGTGGTCGAGCAGGGCGGTCAGCGGCCGCGGAATGCGGTCGAGGGCGACGGCCTCGGCCATCAGCCGGGCGTAGTGGTACTTGCCGCCGGAGCGGCCGCCCATGAGCCGGCGTAGCTGGTCGTGCAGGCTGCGCCCGCGCTGCGCGGGCTGTTGTTGCAGCTTGCGGAACGAGGCGAGCCGGCCTTCGGCCTCGATGAGCCGTTCGACCTGGCCCGCGCCGACGGCGCGGATGAGCTCGTCCTCCAGGTCGTCGGTGCAGCGGAAGAAGCCGCGCTGCTCAAGATCCCCGACCGGGTGCCCCAACGCCCGCCGGAAGAAGCGCTCCTCGGCGCGGTCGTAGAGCCCGGCGATGACCAGCCCGGAGGAGCCGTAGCGGCCCAGGTAGTGGCCGATGTTGGTAGCGCCGCCCATGGACTCCACGAGAATGCCCTCGGCGGCCAGGTCACGGCCGCGACGCCGGGCCACGACCTCCAGGGCGAGCTGGTCGCTCAGGCCCTCGACCAGCACCACGGCACGCATAATCCCCAACATATGTCAGGGGTGCCCGCTACCGTCGGACCCGTGAGCGACGACGCGGTCCTTGTGCAGGCGGACGGCCTGGTCAAACGCTTCGGCGACTTCGAAGCCGTGCGCGGCGTGGACGTGAAGGTCCGCCGCGGCGAGGCGTTCGGCTTCCTCGGCCCGAACGGCGCCGGCAAGTCGTCGACGATGCGCATGATCGCCTGCACCTCGCCGCGCACCGCCGGCGAGCTGCGGGTGCTTGGCCTCGACCCGGACCGGCACGGCCCGGAGATCCGAGGGCGGCTCGGTGTCGTGCCGCAGCAGGACAATCTCGACAACGAGCTGACCGTGCGGCAGAACCTCCAGGTGTACGGCCGGTATTTCGGCCTGTCCCGCCGGCAGGTCCAGGCCCGTGCGACCGAGCTGCTGGCGTTCGCGCAGCTCTCGGACCGGGCCGACGACCAGGTGGAGCCGTTGTCCGGCGGCATGAAGCGCCGGCTGACGATCGCCCGCTCGCTGGTCAACGAGCCGGAGCTGCTGCTGCTCGACGAGCCGACCACCGGCCTGGACCCGCAGGCCCGGCATCTGTTGTGGGACAAGCTGTTCCGGCTCAAGCAGCAGGGCGTCACGCTCATCGTGACCACGCACTACATGGACGAGGCCGAGCAGCTCTGCGACCGCCTGGTCGTGATGGACAACGGCCGGATCGTCGCCGAGGGCTCGCCGGCGGCGCTGATCGCCGAGCACTCCAGCCGCGAGGTGCTGGAGCTGCGGTTCGCGATCGACGAGCAACGAAAGAACGTGCCGCTGGTGCAGGATCTCACCGAGCGGGTGGAGGTGCTGCCGGACCGCCTGCTGCTCTACGCCACGGACGGGGAAGCCGTGTTGGCGGCGGCCACGCACCGCGGTGTGCGGCCGATCTCCAGCCTGGTCCGGCGGGCCACGCTCGAGGACGTCTTCCTGCGCCTGACCGGCCGGACGTTGGTGGACTGATGCGGCCCGTCGGTCTGGTGCTGGAGCACCTGTGGACCTGGTACCGCCGCAACTGGCGGGCCACGGTGGTGTCGAGCGTGCTGCTGCCGCTGATGTTCTTGGGCGCCATGGGTTTTGGCCTCGGCAGCCGGATCACGCCGGGCCCGGCCACGAACTATCTGCCCTACGTCGTCTACCTCGCGCCGGCCATGCTGGTGGCGCTGGCAGTGCAGGTGGCGACGGGGGAGTCGTCGTTCCCGGTGCTCGGCAGCTTCAAATGGGACCAGCGGTACTTCGCCATCACCTCGACGCCGGTCAGCGTGGACCAGCTGCTGACCGCCCAGGCTGTCTGGGTCGCGCTGCGGATAGTCGTCTCCGGCCTGGCCTACATGGCCGTCGCGGCCCTGTTCGGGGCGTACGCCAACGTCGGCGCGCTGCTGGCGGTGCCGGTGTCGGTGCTGGCCGGCATGGCCTTCAGCGCCTGGGTGATGGCGCTGGCCGCGACCGTGAACGACGAGGGAACCATGTTCGGCAACGTGTTCCGGTTCGTCGTGGTGCCGATGACGCTCTTCGCCGGCACCTACTACCCGATCAGCCAGCTGCCGGCGTGGAGCCGGCCACTGGCCTGGGTGACGCCGCTGTGGCACGGCAACGAGCTGGCCCGGGCGGTCGAGTTCGGCGGCATGGACCTGCTCACCGCCGTCGGCCACGTCGTGTACCTGCTGGTGCTGATGGCCGCCGGCCTGCTGGTGGCCCGCCAACGGTTCCACGCCCGGCTGAAGGTCTGAGGGGGTAGTCATGACGGTGCTGCGAATCGTGCCGGTGGGCAGCTACGCCGGCCGCGCCCGCGCCGTGGTCGAGCGGTCGGCGCTGGTCAACCGCCGGAACTGGCTGCTGGTGCTGTCCGGCATCTTCGAACCCCTGTTCTATCTTTTCGCGCTGGGTATCGGGTTCGGCGGCATCGTCGGCAACCTGACCGGGCCGGACGGCAGTCCCATCAGCTACGCCGCGTACGTGGCGCCGGGCCTGCTCGCGGCCTCGGCGATGAACGGGGCCGTGCACGACGCGACGTTCAACGTCTTCATGAAGCTCAAGTACGCCAAGGTCTACGACGCCATGCTGGCCACCCCGCTCGGGCCGACGGACGTGGCGGTCGGCGAGATCTCCTGGTCGCTGATCCGCGGCGGCATCTACGCGGCCGGCTTCCTGGCCGTTACGGCCGCGCTGGGCCTGATCACCAGCCCGTGGGCGCTGCTGGCGCTGCCGGCCGCGCTGCTGATCGCCTTCGGCTTCGCCGCGGTCGGCATGGGCGCGTCCACGCTGCTGCGCTCCTGGCAGGATTTCGACCTGATCCTGCTGGTGCAGATGCCGATGTTCCTGTTCTCCACCACCTTCTTCCCGATCACCGTCTATCCGGGGCCGATCCAGATCGCGGTCAAGTGCCTGCCGCTCTATCACGGCATCGAGCTGATGCGGGCCTTCACCAGTGGGGCCGTGACCTGGGGAATCCTCGGCCACGTGGCCTATTTCGCGATCATGGTGGTGGCGGGCGGCTGGTTCGCCGCCCGCCGCCTGGGCAAGCTGCTGTTGACGTGAGCGAGGTCAGATCGGGACCACGGTCAGGATCGAGTCGAGCCCGACGAAGTCCTTCGGATTGCGGGTGATCAGCGGCAGGTCGTTGGCGACCGCGGTGGCTGCGATGAACAGATCCGCAATTCGTGTGCGTGGACTGCGGCCGGCTGCCCGTACCAGCACGTCGATGTGGCCGTAGGCGCGGGCGGCGTCGGGATCGAACGACAGCACCTCGAACGACGCCTCGGTGGTCTGCAGATGGCGCTGTCGGATCACTCGTTTCACCGGGTCCTGAGCGTTGGCCACACCGGCGGTCAACTCGGCCAACGTGATGGCGCTGATGGAGCACTCCAGCGGTAGCGACTCCTCGGGGATGGTCGGAATGTCGATGACGACCGACGTGTCCAGCATCCCGCGCTCGATGTCAGTCATTCTTTCCGAATCGCTCGTAGGGGTCGAGGGGAGTCTGGTCGATGTGCTCGTCGATGTCGACGCGGAATTCCTCGAAGTCGATCTTCGGGAGGTGCGCGAAGGCGTGCTTGAGGTCGGCGCGGGGCACGAACGTGCGTCGCCTGATCGGGCGAACCTCGGCGATCGGGGTGCCGTTGCGGGTGAGGATGAAGCTCTCCCCGTTCTCGACGGCACGCAGGATCGCCGCGCTGTCGTTGCGCAGCTCTCGCTGAGTGATCTGTCGGGTCACACCAAAAGCGTGCTACAAAGTGCTACAGCCGTCAAATCGGCGAGGGCAGACCCTGTCGTTACCCTGGGCCGGTGAGTGTCGAGTCTGTCTTCCCCGCGTTGGAGCCTCTGCTGCCGAGGGTGTCCAAGCCGGTGCAGTATGTCGGCGGCGAACTGAACGCGACGGTCAAGGACTGGGACTCGGCCGCCGTCCGGTGGTGCCTGATGTATCCGGACGCCTACGAGGTCGGCCTGCCCAACCAGGGCGTCGCGATCCTGTACGAGGTGCTGAACGGCACCGAGGGCGTGCTGGCCGAGCGCACCTACGCGGTGTGGCCCGACCTCGAGGCGCTGATGCGCCAGCACGGCGTACCGCAGTTCACCGTCGATGCCCACCGCCCCGTGCGCGCGTTCGACGTGTTCGGCCTGAGCTTCGCCACCGAGCTCGGCTACACCAACATGCTCACCGCGCTGGACCTGGCCGGCATCCCGTTGCACGCGAAGGACCGCACCGAGGACGAC
>DASWRQ010000303.1:0-82876 GCA_036403095.1 Kutzneria sp.
CTCCCGCTGATCAGGCGGCAGGGGATCACGCTGATCGGGGTGTCACTCGGCAACCTCGAGGACGACTGCTCCGTGCAGCTCGCGCTGCCGTTCGAGCGGGCGGACGCCCTCGACGCCACGCTCGACGACGTCCGCGACCGCTTCGGGACGTCGGCGATCACGCGCGCCGTGCTGCTCGGCCGCGACACCGGAATGTCGATGCCGATGCTGCCGGGCTGATCAGGCGAGCGTTGCCGTGAGCGTGATCGTCGTCCCGGCAAGGGCCTGACTCACCGGGCAGCCCGCCTTGGCGCCCTCGGCGAACTCACGGAACTGGTCCGCGTCCACACCGGGCACGTCGCCCTTGGTGACCAGCTCGATCTTGATGATCGTCGGCACGCCGTCGATCGGACGCAGCGTCACCGCGGCGTCGGTCTCGATGGAGGTGGCCGTGAAGCCGGCCTTGGCCAGCGCGCTGGCCAGCGCCATCGAGTAGCAGGAGGCGTGGGCGGCGGCGATGAGCTGCTCCGGGTTGGAGCCGGGGCCGTCCTCGAAGCGCGACTTGTAGGTGACGCCTCCGGTGATGTTGTTGCCCGCGTTGAACTGGCCCGACCCGGTGGGGATGTCCCCGTTCCAGCTGGCGTGGGCCTTCGAGACCGGCATCTTCTCGTCCTCCTGGGGTTGTCCGTGAATCACCGCGAGTATGCCCCACCCCGACGGGCGGTCCCCGTGAACAGGGGGCGAACACGCTGGCCACCGTCACCCGCTGTCACGCCGACGTGTTCCGCACGCTCGCTGGGCCAACGCCAAGGTGGCCGACGTCAATCGGAGTCCACAGTGGACTTCCCGGTGTGTCTGAACGACGACGCCCGGCGTTCAGGGGGCTTGGGTCGACGGGCGTCGGCCAGCCCGGGCCATTTGCGGCGGGCGCCCTGCCTGGTCATGCCGGCCGCGGCGCCGATGTCGGGATAGTCGGCGCCGTGCTCGGCGGCCGACCGCGCGGCCGCGGCGGCCAATTGCTCGGCGCTGTCCCGCACGGCCAGCAGCGCGGTGAGCACGGCCAGCCAGTGCTCCCGCTGATCGCCGTCCGGGCTCGGCGCGGCGGTCCGGGCCAGCCGGTCGACGGCGGCGGTCAGGTCGGCACGTTGCTCGTCGGACAACACCCGGTCATGCTCCCGCTCGACAACATCTGTTGTCAACGATCGCGCCGGCATCCCTTGGCCCCCAACACGGTCGACGCCGACGGGCCGGCGTCGAGCCGGACATGACCGTGACCAGTGCCTTCCCTGCTTCCGGCCGTGGGCGGTTATGTACTGTCCACTCCACACGATCGCAGCTCGAAGGGACCTCACCCGTGGCCACACCGGAGACGCAGCGGCTGGTAGCCGGCAGATACGCCCTGCTGGCCGAGTTGGGCCGGGGCGGCATGGGCGTGGTGTGGCGGGGCGAGGACCGGGTGATCGGCCGGCCGGTGGCGGTCAAGGAGCTGCGCCTGCCCGACGACCTGCACGGCGAGCGGCGCGACATCCTGGAGGAGCGGGTGCTGCGCGAGGCCCGCAGCGCGGGCCGGCTCAGCGACCCGACGGTGGTCACGGTGTTCGACGTGGTCAGCGACAGCGGCCGGCTGTTCCTGGTGATGGAGCTGGTCGAGGGGCCGACGCTGACGCAGTGGGTGGCGGCCAACGGCCCGATGCCGCCGGCTGCGGCGGCGGCGCTGGGCCGGCAGGTGCTGGCGGCGCTGGAGAACGCGCACTCGGCCGGCATCGTGCACCGGGACGTCAAGCCGAGCAACATCATGGTGCTGCCGTCGGGCCGGGCCAAGCTGGCCGACTTCGGCATCGCCCGCATCGACGACGACCCCCGTCTGACCAACACCGGCGCGGTCATCGGCTCGCCCGGCTACCTCGCGCCGGAACGCATCCAGCACGCCGTGGCGACGCCGGCCACCGACCTGTGGGCGCTCGGCGCGACCCTGTTCTTCGCGGTGGAGGGCTACGCGGCCTTCGAACGTGCCAACACCGCGGCCACGCTGTACGCCGTGACGAACGAGGTGCCCTACCTCAGCCGTTGCCGGGGACCGCTGGCCTCGGCGATCATGGGCCTGCTGATCGGCTCGCCGGAGGCCCGGCTGTCCCACCAGCAGGCGATGCACCTGCTGGACCTGGCCGGCAGCCAGAGCCCGGACAACACAACCACCGCAGTCGCCGCCGCCTCCGTCGCGAACCCCAAGCGCGGCAAGCAGATCGCCGCCCTGGTCGGCGCGGCGGTCGGTCGTGCTGGCCGCCGCGGCCCTCGGCGGCGGCTGGCTGACCGGCCGGCTGGGCGTGCCCGACACCGCGGTGGCCTCGCCGGCCATCCAGCCCACCTGGAGCTACGGCCCGGGCACCGAGATCCCCCAGTTCAAGCTGTACAACGGCTACTGCGCCGGCGGCGCCATGCAGGCCGGCCACGCCTACACGGCCTCGATGGCGTGCGACGAGCCGCACGACGTCCAGGTCTTCGGCACCACGACCCCGTTGGACACCAACTACAAGGCCGCCTACCCGGGTAAGGACGTGCTGGCCCGCAACGCCGAGGGCTACTGCGCGCTGCTGTTCGCCAGCAACAAGATCGCCCCGGCGGACAAGGACAACACGCTGCGCTTCCGTGCCCTGGTGCCCGGCGAGCAGGCGTGGGAGCACGTCAAGACCGAGGACGAGCCGGACGGCGGCGCGCGCGACGCCTTCTGCCTCGTGTTCTCGGCCAACGGCAGTCAGCTCACGGACACGGTGCTCGCCAAGACCTCCTGATCACCGGGAGCAGCCGAGCTCGTCGGCGATGCGGGTGACCGCGTCGCCGTGAACCTGGTACGACAGGGCGCGGACCTTCACGCAGGCGTCCGGACGGCCGGTGACCACCGCCTGCCCGGCGGCGGCGATCGCGCGCAGGCCGTCCCCGGCACCGGCGAGCTCGAGCAGATCCTGTTCGGCCACCTGCCGTGCAGCGTGCGTCCAGGCCTGGCCGACCCGCTCGGGCGTCACCCACGGGCCGAGCGTGCCGGCGTCGAAACACCCTTGCTGCAACGAGATCTGGTTCACGGCTTGGAGCAGCGACGCCTGGGCCGCGGTCAACCGGCCGGCACCGACCTTGTCGAACACCGTGCGCTGGAAGGCGTCCAGTGACTGACAACGGTTGTTGTCAAGCTGGAGGTCACGGGCGTCGCGCGCCGGCAGGCCGAGCGACGTGACCGCCTGCTGCACGGCGGAAATGTCGGTGCCGCCGGTGGCGGCGGCGAACGCCTTGGTGCCGCCGACAACAGGCAGAGTCACCGTGCTGCGCGCGAGATCCATCGACAACTTTGTGCCCGGCGACGTGCGGATCGTGGCCTCCTGATCGCTGGCCAGCACCATCAGCCCGAGCCGGTGGCCGGCCACCACGGCGGCGTCCTTCGGTTGCAGGTCAAGGCGAAGCCGGTAGGACTGGCCGGGCGTGACCGGCTCCGTGGTCGCCGCCGAGGTCCGGTTCTGCGGGTCCAGCCAGCCCCGGGTGAGGATGGTGCCGTTGCCGGTCGGCGGGTAGTCGACCAGCGCCACGGTCAGGTTGGCCCGCGGCGCGGACGACGCCACCCACAGCGAAGCCCAAGGCGTGCCGGAGATCCGGACGTTCGTGGCCAGCGCCGGCGTCTGGTAGAGCAGCCGGATCCCGGACGTGGCGGCGTTGGCCGACGTCACCGCGGGCACGGAGGCGTCGTCGGTCAGCGTCTCGGTCGCGGCGCTGGCCGGGCGCAGGGTCAGGCCGCCGACGCCCGGCGCGCCCGCGGTGAGGTTCGCGGTCACCAGACCCGTTGCCGGATCGGGCCATTCGGCGTAAGGCGTAGGGTTCGCGCTGCTGCACGGCAGGCCGATCACGGCCCCGGCCACGACGTGCTCACCCGGCTTGGCCGCCACCGCGACCGACAGCGTGACGTGCGTGCCGTCGGGGATCTTGGTGATGACCGCGTTGGTGTTCTTGACGGTGCCGTCGGCCGCGGTGACCGGGATCGCCGGCGTGAAACCGAGGGTCAGTCGACTTGAGTCCGCGACCGCGAGGGTGGTCACGTTGGCCTGGTCGCCGACCGACGTCGTCTGCCGGGCCGGGCAGGCGTTGGCCTCGCGCACCACCCACGCCTTCGGTTGCTGCTCAACATCGTTGCGCACGCCGAACAGGTAGCGGGTGAACCACCGGTTGACCAGCACGTCCGGCGGCGCGCCGCCGTGGCCACCCTGGTGGAAGTACAGCATGTGGGGCACGCCCTGCGCCTTGATCGCGTCGTAGAACTGGGCCATGTTCTTGGTCATCACGTTGAAGTCGTTGTCGCCGTGGGCCATCAACACCGCCGCGTGCACGTTCCGCACGTCCCGCATGGTGTTCCGGTCGTTCCAGAACGCGCTGAAGTTGCCGGTGACCCGGTCCTCGCGAGCCGCCAGCCCGGCGATCACCGGCTGGCACACCGCCCGATCGGCCCGCGAGTACACGGCGTCGGCCAGCACATCCAGGTCTTCGCCCTGGAAGGTGAACGGGGCCCGGACCATTCCGTTGGCGCGGTAGTAGTCGTACCAGTCGGAGATCGCCGAGATCGGCACGATCGCCGCCAGGCCGTCGACGCCGGTGCTGGCCACCGCCTCCGGCAGCGTGCCGTTGTAGGAGGTGCCGATCATCGCCACCTTGCCGCTGGCCCAGTCCGCCTGGACCCGATCGGTCGAGGTGGCGCTGGTGAACGCCGGCGCGCGGCCGTTGAGCCAGTCGATGACGGCCTTGCCGCCGTTGGTCTCGTTCGGGCCGCCCGAGGTCGGGCAGCCCGTCGACAGGCCCGTGCCCGGTGATTCCGCGTGCACCACCGCGAAGCCCCGTGGCAGCCATGTCGTCTCGTAGCCCCTGCTCACGATCGGACTGGTGTTCGTCGCCGGCCAGTCCGGCGTCACCGGCCGTGGCGGCGGCTGCGTGCCCAGGTCGTGGTCCACCTGCCAGTTCTCCGCCGGGCCGATGCCCGCGTAGTACGGGCTGTCCTCGAACACCACCGGCGCTCGGTAGTGGCAGCTCGGGTCGGCTGTCTGGGCCGGTCGCGTGATGTCGACGTGCACCCGGTCCGGCACGCCGTCGTGGTCGCTGTCGTCCGGCGTCTGCACCCAGGCCTCGCCGCGCAGCCACGTCGTCTGGTCCGCCGGGAACACGCTCTGCGCCAGGCCGTCCGCGAACTGCGGGGTCACGCACGTGCTCGCTTGCGGCGCCGCGACGGCCACCTGTGGCACCGCCAGACCGAGCGTGACCATCGCGACGGCGACCGGCAACAGAAGGCGCATCAGGGCTCCTGATCATCGCAGGGACCCCTTGGATGCTTCCCGACCGCGGCCGGCCCGGACAACCGACGAAAGGCGGCGCTTTCCGCCACATGAGTGGCTCACGTGGCGTTCGGGGCCACGTGAGTGACTCCGCTGTGGGAGTCGAGAAGTCGCTGCACGGCCATGGGCAGTCCGACCACCGGAATCAACCAGGCCAGCACGTAGAGCCGGTCACCTTGAGTAACTTCCGGGTGGACCGCCGTCAACGCGAAGCCGAGTGTCCCGCAAGCCAGCACCAGCAGCGCGACGAACCGGTCACGTCGCCACATCGCCCAACCGCCGACCACGGAACCGGCCAGCAGCGTCACGTTCGTCGGGGTGAACGTCAGCCAGTGCAGCCAGTAGCGACTGTTGACCTCCCACAGCCGTGACCACGGGTCGGGCACGTCCGGTTGGTGGAAGTGGTTGGTGAACGAGTCCTGCAGAGACTCACTCATCCCGGGCAGACCGAGCAGGGTCGACACCAGCATGACGGCGCCGGTCGCCACCGCCCCGGTCGCGCCGAGGAGCAGCAGACCGCGTCGATCCCCCGCACGCAACCACCAGCCGACCAGCGCCACGACGACCAGTGCGCCCGCGAACGGAAGTGCGGTCGAGTACTTGACCAACCCGGTGGCCACCAGCCCGGCGACCAAGGCCGCGATTCCCGAACCACGCCGGCCGGTACTCAACAGCACCGAGCCAAGGATCGCCGTGACGACTCCGAGCAAGGTAGGACCTTCGGAAAGTGACAACACGCCCCACGTTCCGGTAGGCAGCAAATACAACAGAGCCTGCCCGACCGAGGCCACTGAGGGTCGCAGGCCGGCTACGGTGAGCAGATACCAGAGCAGAAGCCCAGCCAGGAGTGTGCAGCCGACCGGGACCGCCCAGAGTGCGATCCGCATGCCGGTCAGTGGCGCCAGTGCGGCCACTGCCAGCGGATAACCGATCCGGGGCGCGAAGATCTGACGATAACGTGGCTGGCCGGTGAATTCGACATTGCCGGTGTTGTCGGTCACACAGCGCTGCTCGACCGGCCGAGGATCGAACTGCCGATCGGGAACCATCCACGCGTCGTTGACCTGCGCCTGATGTTTCGCCTGGTCGGCACACCACTGACGGATGGTTTTCGTGACGGCCGTCTGCTCGTCGTCGCCAAGGTACCGGTAGGCGATGATGGAGTACATGTTGCTGTCCGGGAAAAGTGGAGACGACGGCGCCAGCAAGATCTGGATGAACAGGAAGGCAAGCGTAACACCGCAAGGCCATCTCCAGAGTCTCCGTCGAACTTTTCCCCGTTCGCCGCGGATTTGCGGCAGCAGCTTATGCATCAAGAAGTCCTAGGAGTCGATGACGGTCGGCACAGATCGCCCTGCCAGCCGTGTCGTGAATATGAGCTTGCCGTCCCACATCGGGAATACACCCGACTGATTGGCCGAATGCCGCAACTTCGTTGAAGGCTGGTATTGGACACAACGCGCCTAACCGGTCGCGCCGCGTTTACCTCCAACAGTCGTCAGAGCCGCGCCTGAACACTGCCTTGTCGGCCTACTGGGATGCCGGGCCGCGGCCCGTTGGTGATCAGACTGTTCAACCCCGCGTGGACATGGTGGCTCCTCGATTCGGTGCGACGTACCCCGGCCGGCCGGCCGATGACCGGACGCCCCCCGGACCAGCACGGGTCCGGCCGGCCGGACCTCCTGTGTAGTGCGTCGACGGTTGATAGCGATCGCCGGTTGGACGATGAATAATCAATGGTGAACAATGACTTCGGGGGCGAGGGATAACGAACCAGGGGGTGCGAGTGCCACGCGGAGAACGTCCTTTGGACGCCGGCGACACGCCGCTGCTGAGATTTGCCGCCGACCTGCGAAAGCTGCGCGAGGCGGCCGGCAATCCGGTCTATCGGGAGCTGGGTCGGCGCTCGCACTACTCGGCGCCGGCGTTGTCGGAGGCGGCGGGCGGGCGCAAGCTGCCGACGCTGGCCGTGACGTTGGCCTACGTGGCGGCGTGCGACGGCGACACCGTGCTGTGGGAGCAGCGCTGGCGCGAGGTCGCGGCCGACAAGGAGCCGCCGGCCGAGCCGGCCGTCGAGGCGGAGGCCCCGTACCTGGGCCTGTCACCGTTCCGGATCGGCGACGCCGACCGCTTCCACGGCCGCGACGCCCTGCTGGCCGAGCTGCGCGAACAGGTCGCGGACCGGCGGTTCGTGGGCGTCTTCGGGGCTTCCGGCTCGGGCAAGTCCTCGCTGCTGCACGCCGGGCTGGCGGCGGTGGCCCGCCGCGAGGGCGTCGACGGCGGCGGCCCACAGCCGCTGCTGCTGCTTTCCCCCGGAAAGCACCCCCTTGAGCAGTGCGCGGTGCGGCTGGCCAAGCTGACCGGTGAGTCGGCGGCAACGCTGAAGGACGAGTTCGTGGCCGATCCCGCCCGGCTGCACGTGCGCGTACTCGAGGCCCTCGCGTCGCGGCCGGGCGACGTGGACCTGCTGCTGGTGGTCGACCAGTTCGAGGAGGTCTTCACGCTGTGCGCCGACCCGGCCGAGCGCACGGCATTCGTCCGGGCGCTGGTCGCCGCGGCCACCGCCGAACACAGCCGCGCCCGGGTGGTGTTGGGCGTGCGGGCGGATTTCCTCGGCCACTGCGGCGACCACCCGGAATTGCGGACGGCGCTGCGCGGCGGGCAGGTGTTGGTCGGCCCGATGACCGCGGACGAATTACGGGAGGCAATCACGAAGCCGGCCGCCGCGGCCGGCTGCACGGTGGAAACGGCACTGCTGGTCCGGCTGGTCGCCGAGGCCGGCAATCAGCCCGGCGCTCTGCCGCTGGTTTCGCACGCGCTGCGGGAATCTTGGCGGCGCCGCCGGGGAATTGCCGTCACGCTGGACGGTTACAACGCGGCCGGCGGAATCCACCACGCGATCGCCCGCACCGCCGAGAGCGTGTACGACTGTCTGGACCCGAATCAGCGCGCGGTGGCCAAACAGATCCTGCTCCGCCTGACCGCGCTGGGCGAGGGCACGGCCGACACCAAGCGGCGGCTCACCCTGGACGAGCTGGACGACGACCCGGCGGTTCGGGCGGTGTTGGACGAGCTGGTGCGGGCCCGCCTGGTGACGATGGACCAGGACACCGTCGAGATCACGCACGAGGCGTTGATCCAGCACTGGCCCCGGCTCCGATCGTGGCTGGCCGACGACCGCGACTCGCTGCGCACGCACCGGCAGGTCGCGGACGACGCGGCGGTGTGGGAGTCGCTGCGGCGCGACCCGGACGCCCTGTACCGCGGCACTCGCCTGGCCCAGGCCCGTGAGCTCGCCGAAACCGCGCTGACCATGCGGGAACGTGACTTCCTCACGGCGAGCCTGGCCGCGGAGTCGGCCCAGCAGGCCGCCGCGCGCCGAAAGACCCGGGTGCAGCGGGTGCTGCTGGTAGTGTTGGCCGTGCTGCTCCTGGTCACGACGATCGCCACCGTGACGGCGACGAAGGCCAACCAGGAGATCTCCGCGCAGCGCGATATCGTGCTGGCCCAACAGGTTGCCGACCAGGCTGTCGCGATGCGCCGGGACCACCCGGACCTTGCCGCGCAGCTCGCGCTGGCGGCGTACCGGATGAGCCCGACCGAACACAACCGGGACGCCCTCATCGGCGCGGTGGCGGTGTCGCTGGTCGGCCACGGCGAGGACGTCGCCGCGGTCGCTTACAGCCGCGACGGAAAGCTTCTGGCCACGGGCAGCTTCGACCGCACCGTCCGGCTGTGGGACGTGTCCGATCCGGCCAGCCCCGAGCTGCTGAGCGTGATCATCGCCAGCGGCAACACCATCGACGCCGTCGCGATCAGCCCGGACGGCACGCTGCTGGCCACCGGCGGCGGCGACCACTCGGTCCGGCTGTGGAGCCTCGACGACCTGCAGCACCACCCGGGCGGGCTGGTGATCACCTACAAGCTGGACGGCCCAGGGCAGCTGGCCGAGCTCTTCGGCCACCAGGACAACGTCTCCTCGCTGGCGTTCTCTCCCGACGGCCACACCCTGGCCTCCGCCAGCTACGACCACACCGTCAAGCTCTGGGACGTCGCCAGCCGGACGGAGCTGCGCACGTTGACCGGCCACGACGGCAACGTCAAGTCGGTGGCGTTCAGCCCCGACGGCCGGTTCCTCGTCACGAGCAGCGACGACAAGACCGTCCGCCGGTGGGATCTGGCCACGCCGGGCGCGTCCACGGTGATCGGCCGCCACGACGACCTGGTCGGCGCCGTCGCGGTCAGCCCGGACAGCCGGCTGGTCGCGTCGGGCAGCGACGACCACACCGTCCGGCTGTGGACCCCGGCCGGCCAGGCCTTGACTGTCCTCAAAGGACATACCGACGTCGTCTCCTCGTTGGCTTTCGGCCCGGACGGCCGGACGCTGGCCTCGGGCGGCTTCGACCACACCGTGCGGCTGTGGGACACCGGCAACCTCGGCGCGGCGACGGAGTCCGCGGTGCTGACCGGGCACACCGGCACCGTCGACGCGATCGCCTTCTCGCCCGACGGCCACACCCTGGCCACCGCCAGCGACGACCACACGGCCCAGCTGTGGGAGACCGACCCGGCGCGAGCGCAGGCCCGGGCCTGTCAGCTCGCGCAACCGAAGATCAGTCGCGAGGTCTGGGACGAGTACCTGCCCGGTGTGTCGTACCAGCCGCCCTGCTGACGTCCGGACCGACGGATCGGGACACCGTCTCGCGCGAACGGGCCGACCTGGGCGGGCAGGCGAACCCAGGCGGCCCACTTCCGGGCCCAAGTGTGCAAAAGTCAGTCATGACTCGGTTTCTTCGACGGATCGGGGCCGTCGCCGCGGCCATCGCGCTCGCGGCGACGGGGTTGTCGGCGCCGGGCGACGCGTCGGCCGCAAGGGGCGGGGCGGTGATCAGGCGCACCGAGTACGGGATTCCGCACATCGTGGCCAAGGACTTCACCGGACTCGGCTACGGCTACGGCTACGCCTTCGCCGAGGACAATCTCTGCGCGCTGGCCGACGCCATCACCACCGTGGACGGTGACCGGTCGCGGTACTTCGGGCCGGAAGCCGATGCCGGCAACCAGATCGTGGGGCCGCTGCGGAACATCGACAGCGACGTGTTCCACCGTGCGGTCAACGCCAGCGGCATCGTGCCACGGACCATGTCCCAGCCGACACCGCTCGGCCTCACGGCCGACGTGAAGAACCTGATCGGCGGCTATGTCTCCGGGGTGAACGGCTATCTGGCGGCGACCGGCGTCTCGCGGCTGCCCGACCCGACCTGCCGGGCCAAGCCATGGGTGCACACGATCACCGTTGCGGAGCTGGAAAGCCTGCTCTACGACCTGACCCAGTTCGGCGGGATCGGCGCGCTCCAGGCGCAGATCGCCAACGCGACGCCGGCCGTGTCCGCGTCGTCCAAGCTGGTCGTGCCCGACAACGCCGACCTGGGCAGCAACGGAATCGCCGTCGGCTCGGCCTCGACCGCCGACGGAAACGGCCTGCTGCTGGCCAATCCGCACTTCCCGTACCTCGGCGCGACGCGGTTCTACCAGGTGCAGCTGACGATTCCCGGCGTGATCGACGTGACCGGGGCGAGCCTGTACGGCACGCCGCTGGTCGAGATCGGCCACACCGCGCGCCTCGCGTGGACGCACACCGTGTCGACGGCGCAGCGCTTCACCCTGTACGAGCTGCACCTGGTCCCCGGCAACCCGACCAGCTACCTGGTCGACGGCAAGGTCGTGCCGATGAAAACCGAGACCATCTCGGTTCCGCTGGCCGACGGTCAGGTGACCCGGACCCTCTACACCTCCATCTACGGCCCGGTCATCGGCGCCGGCTGGACCGCGTCGACGGCGCTGGCGGTCAAGGGCGTCAACGTCGACAACGCCCGCGGCCTGAACGAGTGGCTGGAGATGGACCAGTCAACCAGCGTCGCCCGGCTCCGGGCCGTGCAGGACAAGTACCAGGGCGTCGCCTTCACCAACACGATCGCCGCCGACAGCACCGGAACCGCCTACTACGCCGACTCTTCGGTCGTCCCGCACGTCACCGACGCCCAGGCGGCCCGGTGCGTGGACAGCCCGTTCGGCAAATCCGTGTACCCCGGCCAGACCGTGCTGGACGGCTCCACCTCGGAATGCGCGTGGGGCAGCGATCCCGACGCGATCGAGCCCGGCATCTTCGGCCCGCGTGAACAGCCATCGTTGTCCCGCAAGGACTTTGTCACCAACAGCAACGACTCGTACTGGCTCAGCAATCCGGCCGCGCCGCTCACCGGCTTCCCGCGGATCTACGGTCCCACCGGCACCCAGCGCACATTCCGCACCCGGCTGGGCCTCGATATCATCGACCGCCGCAGCCAGGGCACCGACGACCTGGGCGCTCCCGGTTTCACCGTGCCCAGCACGCAGCAAGCCCTGTTCTCCGACCGCAACCTCACCGCCGAGCTGGCCCGCGATGCCGCGACTTCCTTGTGCGGCACGGTTCCCATGCTGAACGCCAGCGACGGCACTGCCGTCGATGTGAGCCCTGCCTGCCGGGTGCTGTCCGCGTGGGACCTGCGGGACGATCCGAGCAGCGTCGGCGCCGTGCTGTGGCGCCAGTTCTGGCTCAACGCCGTCAAGTCCCCCGACCTGTGGCTGGTGCCCTTCGACGCCGCCCACCCCGCGACCACCCCCAACACCCTCAACACCGCCAGCGCCGGCGTGCGCCAAGCCCTCGCCGACGCCGTGCTGCGGATGGCCGCCCTGCACGTCCCGCTCGACGCCCCGCTGTCGTCCGCCCAGTTCACCACCGTCGGCGGGCCGGCCGTCCCCGTTCCCGGCTGCACCAACCCCGAGGGCTGCTTCAACATCGTCTCCGGCCAAGACGCCGGCGCCCTCGGCGCCGACGGCCGGTTCGCACCGGTGATCTTCGGCTCCAGCTTCATGATGGTCGCCCAGCTCACGCCGCGCGGCCCGGTCGCCCGGACGTTGCTGTCCTACTCCGAATCGTCCAATCCGGACTCTCCGCACCACGGTGACCAGACTCGCCTGTTCGCCGCCAAGCGCTGGGTCACCGACCGCTACACCGAGGCCGAGATCCTGTCCTCCCCCGGCCTTTCCGTTCAGTACCTCAGGTTCTAGCCGGCTGCCAGGCCATCGGCGTAAGCCCGGAACTCACGCGGCTGCCGGCCGAGGGCCTGGCGCACCCCGTCGGTCGCGCCACGCTGGCGGTCGCGGCGGTACCGCGCCGGGGTCGTGCCCACTTCGGCGCGAAACGCCCGCGAGAACGCCGATTCCGACTGGTAGCCGACCTCCAGGGCAATCGCGGCGACCGTCGCGTCCGTGGTGTCGAGCAGCTCCGCCGCTGCCATCACCCTGGCGCGGGCCAGGAACACGCCGACCGTCATTCCCGTCTGCTGCCCGAAGTGCCGCAGAAACGTCGCCCTGGACATTGCGGCGACCCGGCTCAGGCGCTCGATCGACCATGCGTCGCCCGGGTCGTGCAGTATCGCCTCGATCGCCGTCGCGATCCGCGGGTCGGCCGCTGCCGTCCACAGCGCGGGTGTTGTCGTCGACCTCAGCACCATCGCCAGCAACGCCGTGGACAGCGCCGACAGGATCGCCGCCGTGCCCGCCCCTTCCCGCTGCGCCTCCCCGCGCATCAGGGCACCCAGCATCTCCAGCTCCACTGTGGACGATCCAAACGAGACCTTCAGCGGCTCCGGCAGGCTCCTGAGCAATACCGCGCCCTGGTCGAACGTGTAGTGCCCACAGAACAGGTCGATCACCGCCGGTCCCCCGCGCTTGCTCCGCGTAGTCACGAACGCGTCGCCTTCGGTTTCCGAGGTGCCGTTCTTCCGCCCGGCCCCGGCCGTGATCACCTGGTGCGGCGACCCGCTGGGTATCAGCACCACGTCACCCGCACGCAGCGCCAGGACCGTGGATCCCAGTCGCAACTCGCATTCGCCGTCCAGCAGCACATGGAACGGCACTTCGTGCTCGCCGTACCGGTCGACGTCCATCCGCGTCGCCCCGCTCAGCAGGCACCGCTTGTCCACCTCGGCCGTGAGCCTGGCCATCCCCAGCAACCGGCTGATCGTGTCCATGGTGAGACTCTAGAGCAAATTTTCGATCCGAACCGATCTGTTCGTCTCACCCACGGCCCTTTACCTTCGGGCCATGGTTACTGCTCTCACCGCCGACGTCCTGGTGATCGGCTTCGGCAAGGGCGGCAAGGCCGCCGCCCATCGCCTCTCCGATCTCGGCCGGCGGGTCGTGCTCGTCGAACGGTCCGCGAACATGTACGGCGGCACCTGCCCCAACGTCGGCTGCGTGCCGACCAAGATGCTCGTGCACTACTCGAACTCGCGCCGCCTCGAGGACGACGCCCAGGAGTTCTTCGCCAGTTCCATCGCCGGCGTGCGCGCCCTGACCACCGCTTTTCGGGCCGGTAACTTCGAGTCCCTGGACGGCAAGGACTCGGCCGCCGTCATCACCGGCACCGCACGCTTCGTCGACCCGCACACCGTCGCCGTCGGCGCCGGCGACGACCTGATCACCGTCACCGCGCCCACGATCCTGATCAACACTGGCTCCGAGGCCGTCCTCCCGGACATCCCCGGTCTCGCCGCCAGCCCCCTGCTCGTCTCCAGCACCGAGCTCATCCAGGCCGCCGACCTGCCCACGAGCCTCGTTGTCATCGGCGGCGGCTATCTCGGCCTGGAGTTCGCCTCCATCTACCGCCATTTCGGCGCCGCCGTCACCGTCATCGAGGCCGCCGACCAGCTCCTCCCCCGCGAGGATCCCGACATCGCCGCCATGGTCCGGGAGATCCTCACCGGCGACGGCATCCAGATCATCACCGGCGCCCGCGTCGTCGAGGTCGTCACCAACGGCCTCGTGTACACCAAGGACGGTCAGTCGGCTTCACTCACTGCGTCCGCCATTCTCCCCGCCACCGGCCGCCGCGCCGTCACCGCCGACCTGGATCTCCCCGCCGCCGGCGTCGAGACGTCCGCCGCCGGCTTCATCGCCGTCGACGACCACCTTCGCACCAGCCAGCCGCACATCTTCGCCCTCGGCGACGTCAACGGCGGCCCCCAGTTCACCTACACCTCCCTCGACGATTCCCGCATCGTCCTGGACCAGCTCCTCGGCTCCGGCTCCCGCTCCGTCTCCGACCGCGTCGCCGTGCCCCACACCCTTTTCACCACCCCTCCGCTGGCCACCGTCGGTCTCACCGAGCGCGAGGCCCGCTCCCTCGGTCTGCCCGTCACCGTCTCCCGCGAGCGGGTCGCCGACATCGTCGCCATGCCCCGCGCCTACACCGTCAGGGAGACCCGTGGCGTCATGAAGTTCATCGTCGACTCCCGCACCGACCTCATCCTCGGCGCCGCCCTGCTCTCCATCGACGCCCAGGAGATCGTCAACCTCGTCGCCCTCGCCATGCGCCACAACATCACCGCCACCGCCCTACGGGACTCCATCTACACCCATCCCAGCTCGACCGAAGCCCTCAACGAGGTCTTCGACCACGTTGTCTAGCTCAATCCGCACAAGGCTGGTCGTAAGCCAACGTCGGCAGGTAGCGCCACCACTGTGCTTCCTTCACCGGATCCGTCGTCCCGCAGATCCGCGACACCGCATGCTCCACGTCCAGATCGAGCAACCGCACCGCGTTCGCGTCATCGGACACCGCCAGGTACCGACCGTCCGGGCTGTACGTCAACCCGGCGCCCCGACTGGTCAACGCGGCCATCGGCGCGCCCAACGCAGACCGCCCGCCGACGTCCCAGAACCGAATGGTCTGGTCCGTGCTCCCACTGGCCAACGTCCGACCGTCCGGACTGAACGCGACAGTCGACACCGACCGGGTATGCCCAGGCATCACGGCGGCGGCCCGCGCCGCGACGTCCCAAAGCCGCACGGTCTGATCAGACCCGGCCGACGCGAGAGTCCCCCCGTCCGGTGAAAAGGCAATGGTCACAACGGCACCGGAGTTCCCCGTGAGCTGCTCGGCAGCCCGCGGCGCGGACCGGACGGAGACGTCCCACAGCCGAATGCTGTGATCACTGTCCACAGTGGCCAGCAGCCGCCCGTTCGGACTGAAGACCACGGCGTTGCCGCCGATCTCCCCGGTGACACGACCAACGACGAACGGCGCCCGGGGATCGGTCACGTCCCAGAGCTGCACGCTGTGATCGTCCTCGGGCAACGCCATGGTCCGCCCGTCGGGACTGAACGCGAAAGCGGCACGATAAGGAGTCTTGACCCGCAGCCCGTCGTTCAGCAGCACAGGCTGCTCGGGGTTGTGGATGTCCCACAACCGCAACACCTTGGCCTGACTGAGCACGGCCAGCAGCCGCCCATCGGGGCTGATCTCGATGTCCGTGCAACTGGCGCTGCACGAGGCGACCTCTCCTGCCGGAGCGGGAATCTCGGCCAGCAAAGAAGAATCCTCGACCCGCCACAACCGCACGACGCCGTCAAGGCTGCCGGTGGCGACCAGCTTGCCGTCGACCCGGAAGGCAACGGCGTCAACGGTGGTGCGATGCCCGAGCAGCACCCGCCCCGGCAGCGACCAAAGACGGACCACGCCGTCGGAGCTGCCGGTGACGACCCGATTGTCGTCGGGGGCAAAGGACACCGTGTAGACGTCGCCGCCGGCGGTGGCCCGTGACAACAAAGCCGGATGCGCGAGGTCGGCCACGTTCCACAGCCCGGCGGTGCCGTCGGCGCTGCCGGTGGCGAGCATGGAGCCGTCATGGCTGAACGCCACCGACCACACGCCGGAGGTGTGCTCGCTCAGCGGCGCCCCGACGGCAGCCCCGGTGCCGACGTCCCAGATCCGCACGGTGCCGTCCTGCCCGCCGGACACGACAAAACGGTTGTCGGGACTGAAGGTCACGGCGTGCACGAGCAGTTTGTTACCGGTCAGGGGATTCCCGACGGCAACGGGATGCTCGGCGTCCTGGATGTTCCACACCCGCACGGTCGTGTCGTTGCCACCGGACGCGAGCAGCCGCCCGTCGCTGCTGAAGGCCACGGACCGCACGGCCTCGGTGTGCCCGCGAAGCACGCCGAGCGACCGGGGATGCGCGGGGTCGACGACGCTCCACAGCCCCACCGTCCCGTCGTTGTCGGCGGTGGCCAGCAGCCGACCGTCCGGACTGAACGCCAGCAGCGAGACGCTGCCGCCGACGGCGGCGATGGCCGGCCCGAAACGCTTGGGCGACTTGGGATCGGCGACATTCCACAACTGCACGGTGCCGGCCTGGCCGGTCGTGGCCAGCACCCGACCGACCGGGCTGAACACGGCGGCGCTGACCCAGCCGTTCTGGTCGCCGGGCATCGACGCCAGCAACGCCGGCCGAGCGGCCGGATCCCACAGCCGGAACGTGTCGTCGGCGTCGGCGGTGGCCAGCACCGCGCCGTCCGGACTGAACGACGTCCAGTAGACGTTTCCGTTGTGGTCGCCGATGGTCTGCGCCAGATTGGCGGTCTGTGTGCTGAGCAACCGAGTGCGAACGGAATCGTCCCCCGGGCGCAGCCGCCAGGCGACCATGGCCAGCTGCGCCGACAACGCCGGATCCCGGTCCCGCAGCCAGTCAGACTCGGCCAGCACCTGCTGGAACTGCGCGTCGTCACGCTGTTTCAACGCCGTGGTGCGCTCATTGCCGGCCACCACGGCCGCGGCGCCGGCCACGACCGCGAACACGACCACGGCCGCCAACAGCACCCGCAGCCGCTGGGTCCGTCGCCGCGCCACCGCCAACTCGGCATGCCGGCCGAGCTCGCTGGCGTCCAGGAACTCCCGTTCCCGCGACGACAGCGAGGCCGTGCCCCGCCACTGCAACGCCTGCTCGAGCCGGGCGCCGCGGTAGAGCGCCGACGGGTCGCGGTCCATGGCCTCCCATGCCGCGGTGGCCTCGGTCACCGCCCGGTGGATCCGCAGGCCCTCACGGTCCTCGGACAGCCACCGTCGCAGCCGCGGCCAGCTGCGGATCAGCGCCTCATGGGTGATCTCCACCGACTCCCGGTCGGCGACGACCAGCCGGGCGTCGACCAGCTGCGTGATCACGTCGTCCACGCCCGGGTCGAGCTCCGACCGAGGCACCCGCCGCCGGGTGTCCTCGGTGCCTTCACCCAGCACGCACAGCCGCACGAACAGGTCCCGCGCGGTCCGCTGCCGCGCCTCGCTGAAGCCGTCGAACACGGTGTCGGCCGTCCGCGCCAGGGCATGCGCGATGCCGCCGGCGCTCTGGTAGCCGGCCAGCGTGAGCTTCGCGCCGGCCCGACGGACCCAGGTCTCCAGCAGGGCGTGCGACAGCAGCGGCAGGATGCCCGGGCGCCCCGACGCCTCCGACATCAAGGTCGCCAGCAGCGCACCCTCGACGCTGCAATTGGCCCGGGCGGCCGGCGTGACGATGGCGCGGCGCAGCTCGTCGGTCGTCATCGGACCCACGGTGACCTGCGCGTCCTGCATGGCCGCGACCAGCCCCGGGTGCTGAGCGCAGTGCGGGTAGAAGTCGGCCCGCACGCCGATCACCACCCGGTGCGGGGCGTCGAGCAGGGCGGCGATGAACCGCTCGCGTTCGGCTTCGTCGCCGCAGAGCGTGAACAGCTCCTCGAACTGGTCGACGACGACCACATCCGCGTCCACGCCGTCCAGGGCGGCCATCGGCCGGGCGCCGGGCGTGATCAGGGCGGTCCGCCCGGACAACGCCGGAATCAGTCCGGCCCGCAGCGCCGACGACTTGCCCGAGCCGGACGGGCCGAACACGGCGGTGAAGCGCTGCCGCTCGACCCGCTCGGCCAGGTCGGCGACGAGCTGCTCGCGGCCGACGTACCGGTCGGCGTCGCCGACCTCGTAGCCGGCCAGTCCGACGTACGGCGCAGCGGTGCCGTCGACGTCCGGCGTAACCGGTCGGATCTCCGACGCCGCCCGTACGGCGTGCCAGCGTTGCTCCCATTCCGCGACGTCGCCGCCGCAGCCTCGGACGTACGCCAGCGTCACGGCCAGGCTGGGAAGGCGCTTTCCACCGGCGGCGTCGGACAACGTGGTGGACGAGAAATGCGCCCGTGCGGCTAATTCCCGATAGGTCGGCCGACCCGCCCGTTCCCGGAGTTTCCGCAGCTCGGCGGCGAATTCGGTGAGCGCAGAGCCGTCCGGCTCGAGCGGTTGTTCTGCACGCGGCATGAAGCCCCCAGACCTTGGCCGGCGCGATCCGAGCCATTGTCCGGTTCTTGTTGTCCGGCGTCCACCCTCCGGCGCCGGACAACCCCGGAGCGCTACACAGTCGGCAGCCCCCGGTCGGAATGAGGGGAACCGGGGGCTCTCGCAAGGGGGCCAATCACATGCACAAACGCATCGCTGTACTGGCGACCGCGATCCTCGCGCTGGGGGCCGGCACGGCAGCACCCGCCGCGGCAACGGCGAAAACCTGCGCCTGGCAGGTGTCGAAGGTGTCCACGCCGACCGGTTTGGACGAGCGGTTCACCCGAGTCACCGGCACCGACAGCCATGGCGACTACTCCGGGTGGACGTTGGGAAACACCAGCGACGCCGCCGTGCCGCTGCTCTGGACCAACGGCCGGCCGCGCATCGCCGACGAGTTGAGCGACTTCACGTATCCGCAGGTCGTGGACGAGAACTCGGCCGGCACCGTGCTGGTGTCCGGCACCCAGCGCAGCACCGGCCGCGCGGGCGCGTTCCTGTTCGCCAACGGCCACTCCGGTCACGGCACGCTCACCTACCTTCCGACGCCCGCCGGCTACGAAACCGACTACGCGACCGCGCTGAACGAGCGGGGCGACGTGCTGGCCCGTGGCCACGCGGTGAAGGACGGCCACCAGGTGTCGCTGTACTGGTCGACGCTGGCCGCGGGTCCGATCGTCATCGACACCCCGTACGGCTCGGGCATCGACCTGGACGACGACGGCACCGTGCTGCTCTACGACGGCGCGGACAACCCGGCGCACCTGTGGCGCCACGGTCAGATCGTCCCGGTGGCCGCCACGTACCCGACGCTGTTCGCGGCCATCCGCAACGGCACGGTCATCGGCACCTTGGTCGAGTCGCCGTGGCCCGAGTCGCAGTCCCTGCTGTGGCGCGAACCCGGCACGGCCCGGGCCATCGACAACGGCGGCACCGCGCAGGCCATCAACGCTCACGGCCTGATCGCCGGCAGCAAGGGCTCCCTGGTCGGTCCGCCGGCCGTGTGGTCCGGCACCACCTACCTGGCCGACCTGCCGCTGCCGGCCGGCGTCACCGACGACAACGACGTGTACGTGGTCGGCGACGACAACACGATCTTCGGCCGAGCCTCCGACTACGGCCCGCTCAAGTGGAACTGCGCATGAAAGGCAGAAGCATGCCCGCACTGCTGCGACGGATGCGAGCGGCGCTGGTCGCCCTCGCCCTCACGCTCGGCTGCGTCACGACGATCGCCGTGCAGACCAGCCCGGTCGCCCACGCCGACGCGACCTGCACGGCCAACGTCTCGGTCTACGGCGTGCTCGCCGACAGCCGCCTGACGTACACGTCCATCGACCCGGACAACGGCAACATCCTGCACGTCATCACGTCCGGCACGCCGCTGCCCTTCACGGCCAAGGCGATGGCGACGCTGAACGCCAACACCGTGGTCGTCACGTCCACCACCGGCAAGCTCTACCGGGTCGACGTGATCACCAACAACACCAGCCTGACCTACACCGCCAGCGAGCTGCAGAGCGGCTGGACCCACAACCTGCTGACCTATGACGGTCACGGCCACATCTACGGCACGACGTCCGGTGGGCAGCTCCTCCAGTACCTGATGTCGGCCAAGGACGGCAAGCCGGGCGAGCTCCAGATCGGCCAGCGGGTGGAGATCGGCAACGGCGGCTTCTACCTCAAGACCCTGGCGGCGGTGGCCGACGACCGCCTGATCGCCACCGCCTCGGACGGCCAGCTGATCAGCTACGCCGTCAACGCCTCCGCCGGCTACACCCGGGCTCAGCTCGACAACGCCGGCTGGCAGAGCTTCGCCAACCTGGTCTCGCCCGGCGGCGGCCTGTACTACGGCAAGAACCCCGACGGCGCCATGTACTGGTACGAGGACGGCGACCCGACCGACGGCCGCGGCGCCGACATCACCTACCACCTCGATGACCCGGTGGCCTCCCGCGGCTGGACCCAGGTCCTGCTCTCGGCCGACCCGACCACGTGCACGGCCAAGCCGGCGGTCAACCCGCTGCGCAGCAAGATCGTCGCCGGGGCCACCGCCGAGGCCGGCACCCCGGAGCGGGACTGCGACAAGTACAACACCGCCTGCAACGGGGGTGCGACCCCGTGGTGCGCGATGTTCGCGACCTGGGCGTGGTGGCAGGCCGGCGTCGCCGACGTGCCGCGCGGCACCCTGGCCGCCCGTGGTCTCGGCGAGTGGGGCGTCAACCACCACCTGTTCAAGTCCCGCTCCAGCAGCACCCACGGCAGCCCGAAGCCGGGCGACTGGGCCATCTACGGCCCGCCGGACGGCAACTCCGGCGGCCACGTGGACGTCGTCACCGCGGTGCACCCGGACGGGACGCTGACCGTGGTCGGCGGCAACGTCAGCAACCAGGTCAAGCAACGCGTCATCGACCCGGCCACGGCCAGGCAGGGCGCAGACGGCGACCAGCCGATCTCCGGCTACGTCTCCCCGCCCGGCGCCTGAAGCAGCTGGGCCTGACGCCACTTCTCATGACGGCGCCGCGTCCCCAGGCGCGGCGCCGTCCCCCAACCTGGAGTCCTCTGTGCGTTTCGCAGCAAGAACGATCGCCATCGCGGCGGCCGCGGTCACCGTGCTGACCGCCGGCACGGCCCAGGCCGCCACCGATTCCGACAACGCCGTCCGGGCCCGTGTCGCGCAGGTCGCCGCGTACCAGACGGAGCCGTGCAACGGCGCGCCGACCGCCGCCGACACCGCCGCCGCGACCAAGCTCAACGGCGTGCTCACCCAGGGCCTGAAGAACTCGATGACCGCCTACCGCGTCTCGTGCGCCCGGGCCGTCATCGACGCCGTGCAGAAGCGCGGGCTGGACGAGCGGGCCGCGGTCATCGCCATCACCACCACGATCGTCGAGTCGACCATCGAGAACATCAGCGAGAAGGTAGACCACAGCAGCCTTGGCCTGTTCCAGCAGATCGACTCCTGGGGCACCGCGGCGCAGCGGCTCAACCCGAGCTGGGCCACCAACAAGTTCCTGGACGCGATGGAGCACTTATATCCCAACGGCAGTTGGCGCACCGCCGACATCGGCGACGTCTGCCAGAACGTGCAGGGCTCCGGCTTCCCCGACCGCTACGGCCAGCAGACGCTGGACGCCCAGCGCATCGTGGACGAGCTGAGCGGTCCCGGCGCGGTCACCGTGCAGATCTACGGCGCGCTGTCCGACGGCCGGCTGACCTACTCCACGATCAACTCGCAGACCGGCGACCGCACCAAGACCCTGGCGTCCTCGGCCTCCCTCGGTTTCGTGCCGAAGGCGTTGGCCGCGCTGAACTTCAACACCCTGCTGGTCACCTCGCCGGCCGGTCAGCTGTACCGGGTGGACATCGTCACCAACAAGGACTCGCTGACGTTCTCGGCCCTGACCCCGTTGGGCGGCGGCTGGACGCACGACATGCTGACCTACGACGGGCACGGCCACCTCTACGGCATCGCCGACGGCAAGCTGATGTCCTATGTGGTCTCCCGGCCCAAGCCGGCGGAATCCCAGGTGGGGCAACGGGTCGAGATCGGCCAGGGCTTCACCATGCGCACCATCGCCGGCACCGGCGACGACTGGGTGCTCGGCATCAGCACCGCCGGTGTGCTGCGCTCGTACCACATCGCGGCCGACCACAGTTGGACCGGCGTGACGCTGGCCGACCGCTGGAGCACGTTCGACCGCATCGTCTCGCCCGGCTACGGCCTGTACTACGCGCAGACCCGTGACGGCGCGCTGTACCGGTACTTCGACCACAACCCCTACGACCTCAACGGTTCGGATATCGAGGGGTTCGGAACCGACCCGGTCGACACGCACGGCTGGACCCAGATCCAGCTCTCGGCCGTGCCGCTGGTCGGCTGAGGGGGCCGGGATCCCTGGTCGGGGGGCCAGGGATCCCGGCTGTCACGCGAATTCGATGATCAGCCGGGCCAGTTCGGCCGGCTGGTCCTCGGACACGAACGTCCACGAGTCGGCCACGTCGACCAGGCGGGCGTCGGGCAGGATCGCGGCCAGGCGGTCGAACAGCGAGGCGCGGAACACCTTGTCCTCCGCCGCCCGGACCAGCAGCACCGGCTTGGTGAAGCGGGGCAGCACTTCGGCCGCGGCCAGGGTGTGCCGGTTGTCCACGCCGACCAGGAAACGCTTGAGGTCACGGCGAATCGCCGCGTTGTCCCGGCACGGCCGCACGTACGACGCCATGATCTCGGCCGGGATGCCGCGTTTGGCCAGCCAGCCGAAGGAGTTCGGCTGCTTCTGCACCACCGGGAACTGGAGCGCGCGGCTCAGCAGCCACGGCGCGCCGGGCCTACGGATCATCCTCGTCAGCGCGTCGAAAGGCTTGGGAAAGAACTCCTCGAACGCGTCGCACGGCGTGAGCACGACCCGCCCGACCCGCTCCGGGTGGTTGGCCATCAGGATCTGGGTCAGCGCGCCGCCGGTGTCGTTGGCCACGATCGTCACGTCGGTGAGATCCAACGCCGCCAGGAAGTCGGCGATCAGCCTGGCCAGGCCCGGCGGTGTGAGGTCGGCGTCGGCCGGCATCGGCGTCCGGTGCGCGCCCAGCGGCAGAGTCGGTGCGAAGCAACGGAATCCAGCATCAGCGACCAGCGGCACGACCTTGCGCCACAGGTCGGCGTTGACCAGCAGGCCATGGATGAACACGACCGACCGGCCGGACCCTTGCTCGGCGTAGGCGACCTGACCACCCGGCAGCCTCACGGTGTCAACCATGCCGACCTCCTCGGTAGCTCGTCCACGCAGCCCACAAGCACGTCAAACGCGGCCTGCCGGCCAGCCCCATGCTCGGTGTAGACGACCTCGCCGCCCGGCAGCCTCACGGCGTCAACCATGCCGACCTCCTCGGCGGCTCATCGACACAGCCCGCAAGCACGTCGAATGCGGCCTGCCGGCCGGACCTTGCTCGGCGTACGCAACCTGGCCGCCCGGCAACCTCACGGCGTCGACCACGCTGACCTCCTCGGCGGCTCATCCACGCAGCCCGCAAGCACGTCGAACGCGGCCTGCCGGCCGGCGTGCACGGCCGCGCGCAGGCGGCTCAGGCGTCGGTCGGTGCGGCCGATGCGGGCGCTGCCCAGCGGCGGCCGAATCTGCAGGGTCGCGGGGTGTTCGGCCAGCAGCCGCTCCTCCTCCGCCCGCAGCACGTCGCCGCGCAGCCATGGCTCGAGTGCACCCGGGGCTCGGCGGGCGAACCACCGCGCCGCCACCAGCCGTTCGGCCAGCGGCGGCGGCCCCGACGTCTCGTCCTCGCGCACCGTGCGCAGGGCGAGGATGTGGGTGGCCCGCTGGGCCAGCGCCGTCCTGACCGGCACCGATTCAGCCAGGCCCGCGTCGATGAGCTGCCGCCCGTCGATCTCCACCGGGCCACCGGCCAGAATGGGCATCCTCGTCGACGCCCGCAGCGCCTCCTGGACGCCGGCCTGGCTGTGGATCAGGCCGTGCAGGTCGACCGCCTCGCCGGTGCGCGCGTCGGTGGCGATCGGGTGAAACTCGACCGGGTTGTCGACGATCTCCTGGAAGCCCATCGGCATGATCGTGGTGTAGACCGTGTCGACCAGGAACCCCGTGTCCACCACCGGCTTGCGCCGTAGGGCGTTGCCGAGGTTGATGGTGGTGCGCATGATCAGCGGGTCCCACCAGGCATGCTGCGTCTTCTCGGCCCGCCCGCACAGCAGCCAGGCCGCGTTGAGCGAGCCGGCCGAGCTGCCGTAGACGGCGTCGAAGGCCGGCAACAGCCCCAGCTGCTCGATGGCGATCGTCATGCCGCTGGAGTACGCGGCGCGGGAGCTGCCGCCCTCGACCAGCACCGCCAGGCGTGCGTCGTCACTGCGCCGCCCGGGAAGGGTTCCCTCGCGCATGCGGTCACGGAGCAGCTGAAGAACGGTCACCACCTCTTTATACCCCAACCGCCCCGCTCAGGCGGCATCCGTGACCGTTCTAACAGCGTTCCGTATCAGCGTTCCGTAACGTCCTTCGGTCTAGATAGGACGCCGGTCGCCCTAGCCGGGCAGCCGTAGCGCGCAGATCTGCGTGGCCTGCACGACCAGGCGGTCCTTGCTGTCCCACGCCCGCACCACGTGGTCGACCTGCCCGCCGCCGATCTCCGTCGCGTTGACCCGGATCCGGATCGGACCGGGCGCGGGCAGCCGGCGGACGTAGGCGCTGAGCTGCGTGGTCGGCGCCCAGCCGGGCGCGCCGAGGTCGTAGCCGATCGGTGGCATCGCGTCCACGGCCACGACCAGGCTCAACGGGTCCCAGTCGGACCCGCTCCCCCACCGGCTCGGTGTGCTCGGTCCGCAGCAGCTCCAGCCACTGGCCACGCGGCGACCGCAGGGCAACGACCTCGTTCCGCCGCGTCTCGATCGACCAATCGGTTTCCCGAGACCAGCTCGACCCCGCCGCGGCGGGGTCGTCGGTCTCGACGAGGATCGCCGCGACCGGGCCGGCGTCGTAACGGGGATGGGGATCGAGCACGCAGAACTCATTGCCCTCGGGATCGGCCAGCACCACCCACGGCACGTCGCCCTGGCCAAGGTCAAGGTGCTGGGCGCCGAGCCCGAGCGCGTGCCGGACGACCTCGGCCCGGTGCTCGAACGATCGGCTGGCCAGCTCGAGGTGGATCCGGTTCTTGGCCGTCTTCGGCACGTCGACCTGGGTGAACACCAGCCGGAAGTCCCAGCCGCCCGGCGCCTCCACGCCGGCGTCGCCGCTCGTCCAGCCGAGCAGCGCGGCCCAGAAGTCCGCCTGCCGGCGGGGATGCAGCGCATCGATCACGAGGATCACCGTCATACCAGGAATCCCCCGGTGGCCCGGATGTTCTGGCCGGTGATCCAGCGCGCGTCCGGGCCGACCAGCATCGCCACGATGTCGGCGATGTCCTCGGGTTGCCCGAGCCGACGCAGCGCGGTGAAGGCCGGCAGCTGGGCCAGTGCCTCCGGCGGGTTGACCTCGTGCAGCAGCTCGGTCTCGGTCGGGCCCGGCGAGACGGTGTTGACGGTGATGCCCCGCTCGCCGAGCTCCCTCGCGAAGACGCCGGTCAGCTGCTCCAGCGCCGCTTTGCTGGCGCCGTAGAGGGCCCGCCCCGGCGCCGGCAGCACCGTGCTCAACGTCGAGATGTTGACGATGCGACCGCCGTCGGGCATCAGCGCGGCGGCGCGGCTCATGAGGAGCAGCGGGTACTTGGTGTTCACGGTCAGGACGCGGTCGAACATCTCCGAGGTGATCTCGGCCAAGGCCGCGGCCGGGTTGACGGCCACGTTGTTGACCAGGATGTCGAGACGATCCCCGACCGGTGCGAGCAAGGCATCGATGGTGGTCAGGTCTTCCTGGTCGGCGCGCACCGCCACGCCGCCGACCTCCGCCGCGAGCTCGGACGCCGCGGCCGCGCTGTCTCGATAGCTGAACACGACCCTTGCGCCGTCGGCGGCGAGGCGACGCACCAACGCCCGGCCGATGCCTCGAGAACCGCCGGTGACCAGGGCTGTCTTCTTGTCGAGGATCACCCGTTGGATGCTAGGGGCGGTCACGCCCGCGCTGTCAACTGTTGGCCATCAGCTCATCTCGCCGGTGGATACTCGGCCGCGGCCCGGCGACCGAACGGAGACGGCGATGAGCGATGTGACCCGGCGGGAGTTTCTGGCGGGCACGGCGGGGGCGGTGGCGCTGGCGGCGGTGGGGTCCACGGCGGCGGAGGCGGCGACGCTGCCGGCGCCCGACCAGTCGGGCATCGACCACATCGTCGTCGTGATGATGGAGAACCGCTCGTTCGACCACTACCTGGGCTGGCTGCCGGGCGCGGACGGCCGCCAGGCCGGGCTGACCTTCACCGACAAGAACGGTGTCGCGCATCAGACCCACCACCTGACCGTGCCGCACGGCTGCGGGTTCAGCGACCCCGACCACTCCTACGACGGCGGCCGCGTCGAGTTCAACAACGGGGCCTGCGACGGCTGGCTGCGGGCCGGCGACAACGACGCGCTGTCCATCGGCTACTTCGAGGCCGACGACCTGGGCTTCTACGGCAGCGCGGCCCGCGACTGGACGGTCTGCGACCGCTACTTCGCGGCGATGATGGCCCCGACCTTCCCGAACCGGTTCTTCCTGCACGCCGCGCAGACCGACCGCACGACAACCTCGGTCGACAAGCTGGCCACCATGCCGGCGATCTGGGACCGCCTGGCCGATGCCGGCGTCAGCGGGCGCTACTACTTCAGCGACGTGCCCTACACGGCGCTGTGGGGCGTGCGGCACCTGGGCATCAGCCGTCTCATCGGGGAGTTCTACGCCGACGCGGCGGCCGGCCGACTGCCGTCGGTGTCCTTCGTGGAGCCAGCTTTCCTCGGCGAGGCGGTCGCCGGGCTGGCCCAGGACGAGCACCCGCTGGCCGACATCCGGCTGGGGCAGCACTTCCTGGCCGGCATCTACAACGCCGTCGTGTCCAGCCCGAACTGGCCGCGGACCGCGCTCGTCATCACCTACGACGAGTGGGGCGGCTTCTTCGACCACGTGCCGCCGCCGGTCGGCCCGGACCCGAACCCCGACCTCGGCGCCGGGCTGCGCGGATTCCGCGTGCCCTGCCTGGTCGTCTCGCCGCGGTCGCCGCGCGCCACCGTCGCGCACGGCCTGTACGACCACACCTCCATTCTCAAGATGATCGAGTGGCGGTTCGGGCTCCCGCCGCTGACCGTGCGCGACGCCGCCGCCAACAACCTGGCCGAGGTGCTGGACTTCGCCACCCCGCCGCGGCTTGCCGCGCCGCGCTACCAGGTCCCGTTCCCGATAACGCTGGGCTGCCTGCTGGAGGACCACGCCCATCACGGCGACGACTGGCCGGAGCTGGCCGCCCGGGCCCTAGCGCTGGGCTTCCCGCACCAGAGCTGACACGAGCTCGTCCATCCCGGGCAGGCCGAGGATCCGGCGCTGGAAACCGCCCGCGGCGTACCGGAAAGCCGGATCGCCGAGAACTTCCTTGCAGGCCAGGAGAATGCCGGCCGACGTCGTGTCGGCCGGCATTCTGACGCCGAGGCCGAGCTCGGTCAACCGCCGCGCGTTGGCCGGAGCCTCGGCGTACAACGGCATGGCCACCATCGGCACGCCGGCTGCCAGCGCCTCCCGCACACCGTTGTAGCCCGCGTGCGTGATGAAGAGATCGCAGGCCGGGAGCAGCAGTTGCTGCTGCACGAACGGCACCCCGTGCACGTTGTCCGGCGCCGGCCCGTCCCAGATGCGGTCCAGCGCGACCACGGCCGTGTAGTCCAGCTGCCCCAGGGCTTCGACGATGCGCGGCAGCGGCGACTCCGTGAGCATGTTGCCGGCGTTGGAGCCGAGCGTGGCCAGCACCAGGGGGCCGGTCCGAGCGTAACGCCGCGATCTCCGGGTCCAGCGTTCCGGTCGCCCGCGGCGCACGGAAGTGCTGGTGCGATGGCAGGTCCTCGGCCCACCATTCGCTGGGCAGCCAGCCGATCCACGCGTCCCGGGCCAGCTCGGCGATATCCCGCATGGGTGGCATCCCCAGCGCCGCCCGGGTCTTGTTCAGCGTCGGCAGCATGCCCGGGTGCCGAACCGGGGCCAGCGGCGAGGAATCCAGCGTCACACAGCGCACCCCCAGTTGCTCGGCGACCAGGAAGCCGGCGAATTCCGTGCCCTCGCGGACGATCAGGTCCGGCTCGAACTCCTCGGCCACGGTCAGCAGGTCCTCCGCGTTGCGGGTCGCCCCCACCCCCGCGAACAACCGGCCGAAGCCCTTCCCCCGGCGCCATCTCGTTCAGCTCCGGCAGCGGCACCCCGTCGGGCGTCAGGCCGATCGCCTGCGCCAACTCCGGATCGGCACGGAACTGCTGGCCCAGCAACATCCTGGGCAGCAGTCGGTGTCCGAGGCCGTGCCCGACCAGCTCGGCCGCCGGCGCCGGCCCGTCGCCACCACCACCTCGTGCCCCGCCGCGCGCAGGGCTTTGGCTACCGGCACCAGCATCGGCACCAGATGGGAGTACACCGGCATGCCGGTCAGCAACACGCGCACGCACGGACGCTACCTCAGGTGGACACCGGCCGGACCAATCCGGACTCATAGGCCGCGATCACCAGCTGGGCGCGGTCACGGGCGCCGAGTTTCATCAGCAGGCGGCTCACGTGGGTCTTGGTGGTGGTGACGCCGACGTGCAGGCGGTCGGCGATCTCGGCGTTGGACAGGCCACGGGCGACCAAGAGGAGGATCTCGCGTTCACGGGCCGTGATATGCGGGTCGAGGGCGGCGGGCGGGGCGGCGGGGACGCTGACGAAGGCGCGGATGAGGCGGCTGGTGATGGAGGGCGCGAGCAGCGCCTCGCCGGCGGCGACAACGCGGACGGCGGCGAGGAGCTCCGGCGGCCGGCCGTCCTTGAGCATGAAGCCGCTGGCCCCGGCGCGCAGCGCCGCGTAGACGTATTCGTCGAGGTCGTAGGTGGTGAGGATGAGCACCCTGGCCTCGGAGGTGGCGACGATCTGCCGGGTGGCCTCGATACCGTCCATCTCCGGCATTCGAACATCCATGAGCACGACATCGGGTTTCAACTCCAGGACGAGTTCGACGGCCTCGCGGCCGTTGCCGGCTTCGCCGACCACAAGCAGGTCGGTGGTGGATTCGAGCAGCAGTCGGAAACTGCCGCGGACCAGCGCCTGGTCGTCGACGATGAGCACCCGGGCGGTCATACGGCACCGTCCGTGGGCAGCACGGCGCGAACCAGGAAGCCGCCCTCGGGACAGGGCCCGGCGGTAAGCGTGCCACCGTGGACGGCGGCACGTTCGCGCATGTTGAGCAGGCCGTGGCCACCAGGGCGCACGGCCCCGCCGGGGCCGTCATCACGAACCTCGATGATCAGCGCCTCGGCGGTGTACTGAAGCAGGACGCGGGTCGCAGCGGACCCGCCATGTTTGATCACGTTGGTGATCGCCTCCTGGACGATGCGGTAGGCCGACAACTCGAGGCCTACCGGCAACGGCCGCTGCTCGTCAACCGAAACGGTCACGCGAACGCCGGATTTTTCCAACCGACGGACCAGAATATCCACGTCGACCAGCGCAGGTGTGGCTTCCGTCGGAGTGGAGAAACCCAGGTCGCTCCGCAGCAGCGGAAGCATCTGGCGCAGCTCGGCCAGCCCGGCCCGACTGGTCTCCTCAATGGACGCCAGCGCGCGGCGGGCCTCCTCCGGGCGGCTGTCCAGCACGTAGCCGGCGACGCCGGCCTGCAAGGTGATCAGGCTCATCCCGTTGGCCACCACGTCGTGCAGCTCCCGAGCGATATGCAGGCGCTCACGTGCCGTGGCGGCGCTGATCTCGTGTTCTCGTTGTGCGGCAACGTAAACCCGATGCTCGCGCAGGACGATCCCCAACACCCAGGGGGTGGTCACCATGGCCGCGTCGGTCACGGACTGGCCGCCGAGGGAACCGAAGGCCCCGGCCAGGAACACCGCCAGCGCGGCGAGCAGCGCGATCACGGCCGCGCGCCGCGACAGGGACAGGGCAACCGAGTACGCGGCCACCGCCACGGCGACGAAGGGCGCGTTGATGATGGGCAGCAGCACCAGCGCCGAACACGCCGCCAGCACCACCCAGTACACCGCCGCCGGCCAGATCCGACGCACGACGACCGGTATCGTCGCGGCCAGCGTGATGGCAAAGCCGACCGCCGCCGGCAGGCCGTGCTGCTCGATCCGCGGCGAGGCCGGCACGACCAACGCCGCCAGGGCCAAGGCCAGCAGGGCGTCGAGGGCAAGCCAGTGCTCGCGGCGTAACCGGCTGGTCAGCGGCACTCGGGGCTCGGACACGTCCCGATCGTATCGAGCCGACGCCGAGGTCACGTCCTTCTTGAGGATGACCCACCTGAGCCGGACGACACGCGCCTGCCCAGGCAACAGAATCGCCCCATGCAACGAATCATCGCGCTGGCCGCCGTGGTGCCACTGCTCGCCGGCCCCGCCCTCTGTCCATCTCAAGTGGACTGGAAGGACTGCGGCAACGGCGTGCTCTGCACCACCATGACCGTGCCGGCAGACTGGAGTCATCCCGGCGGCCCCACCACACTGGTGAACCTGGCCAAGATCCCGGCCAAGGGCCCCAGCGAGGGCACACTCATCGTCAACCTGGGCAGCGGTGTCAGCACGTCCACCACTCACACCGACCCGCGTATGCCGGTGTACGACGAGCTGACCGCGCACTTCGACGTCGTGGTCATGGACTCGCGGGGCGTCGGCCAACCCGACAACGGCACCCTCATCCCGTGCCCTGTCCAGCAGCCCGCGCCGACCGACCTGCTGAAAGCCACCTCCGAGGCCGACTGGGACGCCCATGCCCGCAAGATCGCGGCCTACGACGCCAGTTGCCGCCAGGCCGCCGGTCCACTGTACGACGGCCTGACGAGTTGGCAGACCGCGCACGACATCGAGGCGTTACGCGTAACGGTAGGCGCGCCAAAGCTGCATTATATCGGCAATTCCTACGGCGCGACCTACGGCCAGGCCTACGCCGACCTGTTCCCGACCCACGTGCAGAGCATGGTCCTGGACAGCACGCCCGACCACACCCAGCCTCGCTTGGAGGACTGGCTGCGGGACCGGGCCGTGACCCAGGAACAGCAGCTGTTCCGGTTCCGCGACTGGTGCGACCAGAGTCCTCACTGCGTGCTGCGTGGCCAGGACGTCGTACGGATCTGGGACGACCTCGTGGCCCATCCCCCGCTGCCGGTCGGCGTGCTGGACGCGGGCATGCTCGACAGCCTGCTCACGCCGCCGACCTGGCCCACGTTGGCCACGGCCCTGGCCAAGGCCCGGGACGGCGATCCCAGCGACTTCCTCACCACGATCGCTCCCCAGCCGCCGGAGTCGAAGGGCTATCTGCTGAACGAGACGCTCTGCCACGACTATCTGCCCGATGTGCCGAGCTACCAGCAGTTCCAGCCGATCGAGCAGCGCCTCAAGGCCGTCGCCCCGCACATCGGCTGGACCGAGGGCCGGTTCCAGCTGGGCCGCTGCGTCGGCCTGTCCCGTGGGCCGTCCTACCCGCCCGCGCCACTCAAGGCCACCGGTATGCCGCCGGCCCTGGTCGTGATCGGCCAGCTGGACAGCAACGCCCCCAACATCGGCGCCGCCCACGTCGCCGCGCAACTGCCGGGCGCCCGGGCCCTGTGGCACGGCGACGGCCATGCCGCCTATTTCCTGCACGGCAACACCTGTGTCAACGGCTACGTGATCAAGTACCTGACCGACGGCACGTTGCCCCCACCCGATGTGAAGTGCCCGTCGCAGATGATGGTGCCTTGACCAGGACGCTACCGACTCGACGACGATGCCCGCGTCTCCAGTTGGGAGGTGAGGATCTTGGCGGGAGTGCCGGTGTCGTGGCCGGGCTGACGGTGTCGGTGCCGGAGCAGGTGACACCGACCTTGATCGGGTAGAGCAGAGATCATTCGGCCGCAGCATCGACCGTCCGGACGAATGAACGCACCGGTCAGCCGATCGGAGCGGTCACCGGCCTCGGCTTGCCGCCCCGGGCATGCCGGCCGAGGACGTCACCGATCACCTGGAGCTGTTCGCCGGCAAGGTGTTGCCGCACTTCTCCGGCAGCTGATCGGCCTCGCCGCAGAAGTCGAGCAGTCCTCGCGCATCGCCGGCGCTGAAGGCGGCGAAGCAGCGGAGCAGGTGGTGCATGGCGTAGCGGCCGTTGGCCTGACGCCGCAGCAATGAGGCGTCTTCCAACTCCCGCAACACCTTCGTCACCTGCGGCCGCGACAGACCCGTGCGATCGGCAACGGCTTGCCCGTCGATGTCGCCCGTCCCGAGCGCCCCGAAGACGACCCGCTGCACCTCGGTCATCCCCCGCAGGGACCAGGACAGCACCGCGGGCAGGCTGGCCGCCGGGTCGGCGTCGTCCAGCGCGTCCAGGCCGAGCTCGGCCAGCTCGGCGGCGAACTCCGACAGCGGGATGTCCGGGTGCGCGTGGGCCCGGCCGGCGACAATGGCCAGCGCCAACGGATATCCCCCGCACAGCCGGATCAGTTCGTGGGCGACGTCGGCCTCGTCAGCCAGCCGCCAGTCGCCGATCCGATGGGCCAACAAGCGGTAGGCGTCCTTGTCCCCCAACGTGTCCAGCCGCACGTGCCGAGCGCCATGGCGGTGCAGCAAGGCGGTGAGCGTCGTCCGGCTGGTGATCAGCACCGTGCACGACGACGAGCCGGGCAGCAGCGGCGCCACCTGGTCGGCGTTTGCCGCGTTGTCCAACACGATCAGCATCCGCCGATCGGCGACGTGGCTTCGATACAACGCCGCATGCTCGGCGACGCCACCCCGAAGATCCGGCACTCCCAACGCGTCCAGGAATCCCCGCAGCGCCGTCAACGGATCCACCGGATCGCCGACCGGGCCGTAACCGCGCAGGTCGACGAACAGGTGCCCGTCCGGGAAGTCGTCGGCATGCTCGTGGGCCCAGTGCAACGCCAGCCAGGTCTTGCCGATCCCGCCCGGCCCGACCAGCATGGTCGGCGCGTCCACGACAAGATCGGCCCGCCCGGCGAACCCATGCGGCGCGGCCGGCAGCTGCCGGGGCCGGGTGGACCGCTCGGTCGGCTGGAGATCGTGCTCCGCCAACAGGTCCTCGTACTCCACGGGTGCGAGCCCCAGCACGTCCGCCAGCTGGCGCAGGGTGTCCGGGCGGGGGTTCGCGCGGGTGCCGTTCTCCATGCCGCGGATGGTGCTGACCGACACCCCGGAGCGCTCGGCCAGCCCCTCCTGCGTGAGGCCGGTCCGCATGCGGAGCTCACGCAACGTCGAACGGCGTCTGTCCGCCATCGTTGATCGCCCCCTCACGCCAAGATAGTCCGCATCCAGCCGGTTCAGCCGGCACTCGTCTGACCCAGGGAGTCAAGTTGCCGCCGCATCACCGAGTCGTCCGGGCCCCCATGTCGGGGTGGTCGGACGATAGCGCACTACCGGTCAGCCCAGCACAGGGCCGCTGATTCGATCAAACGTCGCATCGTCGACCGCCAGGTACAGCCGCGACCGAGTCGTTCAAGCCGGCTGTGGCCAACGCGCTGCGCGCCCAGGTGTGACGCGCACCGCATTGGCGTTGCCAGCGCTGGGAGTTGGCCTTCTGATGAACTCCTGCGTGCGGTCGCGCAGGGCAAGTGCCGCGCGGGTCCATGCCGATGGAGTCGTAGCGGGCGCTGACCATCGGCTCCAGGCCGGCCAGCGACGCGCCCGGCATGCTCGGGCCGCCCGGATTGACCAGGATCGCGCCCAGCGACGCTCCCGCCGCCACCCGGCCGACCTGGACGGTCATGTCCACTCCGGACAGCGGACTGACCCAGTCCCTCGGCACGGTGACCAGCGCGCAACGGGCCGACTGCTCGCCGTCGGTCGCCGGGAAGGGACACGCCGCCCAGCTGAGCTGCTGATTCTCGTAGCGAGACAAGGGATCCGGGGCCGGCAGGCCGAGCAGGAGCAGGGACGAGCACGTTGTCGTCAGCCATTTCACCCGATCGATGCTGAGTGGATCTTGCCTGCTCGCGCACCGGCCGTGAGTCGCGATTTCCGCCCGGCCGGGAGGGACGCCGCCCGGCCGGACGGCGGACCGCTATCGTCGACCCATGGCCGTGACGCTCAGGGACGTGGCCCGCATGGCCGGGGTGTCGATCAAGACCGCGTCCAACGTGGTCAACGGCTACTCCTTCGTCAAGCCGGAGAACCGTCGACGGGTCGAGGAGGCGCTGGCCGCCACCGGCTACCGGCCCAACATCGGCGCCCGCAACCTGCGGCGGGGGCGGACCGGCTTCATCGCCCTCGTCGTGCCCGAGCTCGGCATTCCCTACTTCGGCGAGCTGGCCGGGCTGGTCATCACCGCCGGGCGCGAGCTGGGCTGGAACGTGCTCATCGAGCAGACCCAGGCCAGCCGCGAGGGCGAGCGGGCCGTGCTGTCCGCGCTCGGGCCGCACCTCGTCGACGCCGCCGTGATCAGTCCCGAGGCCCTGCACGCCGCCGACTTCGGCGAGCTCGACCCCGGCGTGCCGCTCGTCATGATCGGCGAGCACTCCGTGGACGTGCGGATCGACCGGGTCGCCATCGACAACGTGCTCGCCGCTCGCCTCGCCGTCGGGCATCTTGTGGAGATCGGCCGCCGGCGCATCGCCGCCATCGGCGCCCATCCCACCCGCGGCACCGCCGAGCTGCGGCTCGACGGCTACCGGCAGGCCCTCGCCGAGGCCGGACTGCCCGAGCTCGTCCGGCCCGCCCTGCACTACCACCGCCAGAACGGCGCCGCCGCAATGGCTTCGCTGCTCGACCTGCCCGAGCCTCCCGACGCCGTCTTCTGCTTCAACGACCTGCTCGCCATCGGCGCCCTGCGGGCCATCGCCGACCGCGGTCTCCGGGTGCCCGAGGACATCGCCGTCGTCGGCTTCGACAACACCGAGGAGGGCGCCTACAGCCGGCCCACCCTCACCAGCATCGCCCCCGACAAGCAGGCCATCGCCCGCACCGCCGTCGACCTCGCCCGCCGCCGCATCGAGTCGGCGGACTCCTTCGAGCCGGAGGACATCCAGACGCCGTTCACCCTGGCCGTCCGGCAAAGCACGGTCGGCTAGCGCCCGTCCAGCTGCCACCAGTAGCCGGCGTCGTCATGAGCCGACGGCTGTCCGCCGGTGGCTTCGTACAACGCCTTCGCCGGCCCGTTGTCCTCATCCGTGAACAGCCATAACCGGCGGTGGCCTTCCGTTGTCGCCAGGTCGCGGAAGGCCGTCACCAGCGCCCGCCCGACCCCTTGCCGCCGCATGGACGCCACTACGCCGATCTCGTACAGCTGGACCTGCGAGTAGCCGGCGACATGCCGCTGGCGGATCCCCCACGCCCAGCCGACCAGCTGGTCCCGCGCCGACGCCACGAAGGCGATCGAGGCGGGATCCTTGAGGAAAGGCCCGTGGTCCGCCACCTCGACGCCGCGGAACTCCCGCACCGCGGCATCGAGCAGCCCGTGGTCATCGGCGGTCAGTCGGCGCACCAGCACCCCGTCATCATGCTCCACGGACGCGCCCGTTTTGTCCGCTGTTCACTGTCCTGAACCGGACACGCACATTTACAACGTTGTAGCGGCGGTGCGAAGCTGACTTGCCACGTGGTGTCCACAGTCCCTGCCAACCCGGGAGACGCAGTGCCACGATTACTGTCCATCGCCGGAATCCTCTGCCTGGTGGTGACCTGCCTGACGGCCATCGGCGCGAGCACGGCGCAGGCGGCCACATCCCTGCCGTGCGACATCTACGGCTCGGCCGGCACGCCCTGCGTGGCCGCGCACAGCACGATCCGGGCCCTCTACGCCAACTACAACGGCCCGCTGTACCAGGTGAAGCGGGCCGACGGCGCGCTGGCGAACATCGGCCTGCTCGCGCCCGGCGGCATCGCCAACGCGGCGGCGCAGGATTCCTTCTGCGCCAACACGACGTGCATCATCAACGAGATCTACGACCAGTCGCCCCGCCACAACGACCTGACCATCGAGGGCGAGGGCGGCGCGGGTCGGGCCGATGTCGGCGCGCCGGCCGACGCGCTGCCGGTGAGCGTCGGCGGCCACACGGCGTACGGCGTGGAGATCTCCTCGGGCATGGGCTACCGCGACAACACGACCAGCGGGGTCGCGGTGAACGGCCAGCCGGAGGGCATGTACATGGTCGCATCGGCCACGCACGTCAACGGCGGCTGCTGCTTCGACTACGGCAACGCGGAAACCAACAACCAGGACACCGGGAACGGCCACATGGACGCGGTCTACCTGGGCCTGCGCTGCGAATTCGGCGGCTGCAACGGCTCCGGCGGCCCATGGGTGGCGGCCGACCTCGAGAACGGCCTGTACCAGTCCAACACCGGCACGAACGCGGCCGACGCCGGACCGGGCCTGATTCCCTTCGTCACGGCGATGCTGTCCAACAACGGCCAGGACCACTTCGCCCTCAAGCGCGGCAACGCCCAGACCGGCGCCCTGACCACGACGTACTCCGGCTCCGAGCCGACGGTGAAGAGCGGCTACTCCCCCCTGCACCAGGAGGGCGCGATCGTCCTGGGCACGGGCGGCGACAACAGCAACGCCGACGTCGGCTCGTTCTTCGAGGGCGTCATGACCGCCGGCGTGCCGAGCAACGCGGCCGACAGCGCCGTGCAGGCCAACATCGTGTCCGCCGGCTACGGCGGCTCCAACGGCGTCCCGGGCGGGCAGCTCACGCCGGGCTCGTCGATCTCCCTGCGGGCCACCACGGCCTGCTGCACCACCCGCTATCTCCGACACAGTAACGGTGAAGCCGTTACTTCGGTGATCAGCACGGCGCTGGACAAGGCCGACGCCACATGGATCGTGCGCCGCGGTCTGGGCAACCAGTCCTGCCTGTCCTTCGAGTCCAAGAACTACCCGGGCGACTACCTGCGGCACTCCAACTACATCCTGCACCGCCAGCCGTTCGACGGCAGCGACCTCAACCGGCAGGACGCCACCTTCTGCCCCACCCCCGGCAATTCCGGGTCCTTCACGTCGTTCCAGTCCACCAACTACCCCGGCTACGACATCCGGCACTACAACGCCAACGTCTACATCGCCCACAACGGCGGCGCCAACCCCTGGGACACCACGACCCTCTGGGCCGAGGACACGACTTGGGAGGTCACCGCGCCCTGGGCGTGACGGTGTGGTCCCGGCCGGCTTCGGGTCGGCCGGGACCACGTCGGTCAGGGCGCCTTCGGCCCGACGTCGGCCGTCGTCAGCGGCCGTGCCGGGGCCGACGCGTTGTACTGGTCCGCGCCGACATCCTTGGCCGACGGCCGGTTCTGCTTGTCGATGTCCAGCGTCACCTGCGGGTACGAACCGGTCGCCGCGCCGATGGCCGGGCTGCTCGCGCTGGGGCGCAACAGGTTGTGCGAGTCTCGCACCAGCTTCGGGTCCACGGTCCGGTACGCGCCCGACGGCAGCGAGCCGGCCGTGGCGCCGGACAGGATGTTGCCGGTGAAGTGCAGGGACGTGCCGGTGCCCTTGGCCGCCGCCTGTCCGCGCCCGAGCAGGATGTTGTCGGCCAGGGTGTCGTCCAGCGGCGGATACTTCTTGCTGCTCTCGTACCAGATCAGGGAGTCGCCGCCGGACAGGGTGTTGAAGGCGACCACGCAGTGGTCGGACGACTCGTGGTCGGTGCCGTTGGTGGTGTCGTCGCGCACCTCGCCGCCGCCGAACTCCATGGCCGGCCCGGAGGTGTCCTCGACGAGATTGTTGACGATCACGTGGTTGTTGCCGAAGAACCGGATGCCGGTGCTGCCGCCGATCAGGATGTTGCCCTCGACGCGTGTGTTCCAGCCGTGCCGCAGGGAAAGCGTGCCCTTGCTGTTGATGATGGTGTTGTACCGCACCACATTGTTCGACGACTTCACGGAGATCGCCTCGGAGTCGCCGTCGGCCTTGTCGAGCAGGTTGTACTCGATCAGCCCTTCGGCGTCGGCGTGCTGGCGGCCGGAGAGGCCGAAACGAATGGACTCGCCGCCGTTCGCGCCGTGGAACTGGTGGTTGTAGAAGTAGTTGTGGTGCACGTGGACCCGCTTGGCCATATCGTGCGCGCCGGGCCCGACCACTTGCAGGTACACGCCCTGTGCGGTGCGGTTGGAGAACGTGTTGTGGTCGACCTCCGTGTCGTCCGCCTGCACGGTCAGGTCCGCGCCGCCTTTGTTGCCGTCGAACGTGTTGCGGGTGATCCGATCGGCCTCGGCATCGCCGGGCACGGTCAGCCCGTCCCCGTCGGCGAAGACAAACCCTTGCACCACAACGTGTGACGCCCCGGTCAGGTCCAGGCCGCCGCTGCCGGTGAACCGCACCTGGCCCGGCGAGGCCGCCATGATGGTGATCGGCGCTTGCGCGGCGCCGGACCGGCTGACCCGGATCAGCGCGTCGTCATAGGTGCCAGGGCCGACAACGACGCGGTCGCCAGGCCGCGCTTGGGCCAGCATTGCCGACAATTCGGACGGTGAGGACGCAATGAGCGTCCGCGGCGTCACCGCACCGGCGAGCTGCGCTCCACCCACGGCGAGCAAACAGGCGATCCCGGCGGCGATCGCCAGTTTTCGAGTATGACTCATGAACGCGCTCCTGGTCAGGTTGCAGGGAACCGGACGGCCGGCGCGCGGCGGTGAGGTCAGAGAACCACCAGAGATCCGATGAGTCAAGACGCGATCGGACGGCCCGATCGAGGCATCAATCCCGTTGCTGGCGCACCCATGTCACCAGCGCCGCCCGCGAGGCGATGCCCAGCCGGCGGTAACCGTTGCGCAGGTGGGTCTCCACGGTCCGCTCGCTCAGGAACAGCCGGGCAGCGATCTCGGCGTTCGACAGGCCGTCGCCCACCAGCTCCGCGATCTCCGCCTCGCGTCTGGTCAGCGCACCAAGACCGTGCGCCCGGGCCAGCCGGCGAGCGCGGTCCAGCCACGGCCTGACCCCGGCCTGTTCGAACGTCGCCAGGCAGCTGGCGATCACGTCGGCGGCCGGTTCGCCGCCGCGCTCGGCGTTTTCCAGCCGAGCCTGCGCGGCCAGCAGCGGAGCGCCCATGGCGGCCAGGCGGTCGGCGGCGGTGTCGAGCCCGGCGACCCGATCGGCACACGCGTCGACCAGCGGCGCCGTCCGACCGCCGGCCCGCAGCAGCCCGGCGACCCGCTCGGCGTCGCCGACCAGCCCGGCGTACAGCACGCGAGCGCAGCCCAGCAGCGGATCCTCGAAAGCTCCGAGGTTTTCCAGCGGCGGCGCGTCCTGCGGACGGCCACGGTGCAGCGCGATCGCCGTCTCGGCCAGCTGGCTGGCCTCGTCGAACGCGAACTCGGGCTCGGCCAGCTCCTTGCGCGAGTCACGCAGGGCCTGCTCGGCCTCGTCCAGCCGCCCCAGCTCGGCCAGCAGGAACGCGGCGAAGGTCAGCTGCCGGGCGATCAGGCGGTGCAGTTCGACCGCCCGGGCGTCGGCGATGCCGGCCTGGACCTCGTCCAGCGCCCCAGCGGGATCGCCCGCGAAGTACTTGACCATGGCCAGCGCGAACCGCATCGATGCCCGCGCGGCCGGGAACCGGTATTCCGTCGCCTCCGTGGCGAACCGCAGGCCGGCCGGCACATCCCCGACCAGCACACAGACCCCCGACAACAACCGCCGCACGCCGTAGTCAAGCTCCGCCGCGTCGGCTCCACAGCGCCGGGCGTGCTCGTGCGCGGCCTCCAACTCGGTGCGCGCCGACGCGAAGTCCACGTCCAGAATGGCCAGGTAGCCCCGGCACTGGCGGGCCACGGCCTGCGCCGCGTCCGAGGGATCACGCCCGCACACCGCGGCCAGCTGCGAGCTCAGCTCGCGGATGTGCGCGATGTCGCGGTGCCGCAGCGCCAAGGCCCAGCGCAGCAGGCCGACGTAATCGCTCTGGGTGGCCGCGAGCCGCATGCCGTCCTCGGCGTGCGCGGCGGCCAGCGAGAAGTCGCCGCGCTCGGATTCCGAGGCCGCCAACAGCATCAGGAACCTCGGCCGCCACTCGTCGTCCGACCGCACCAGCCCTTCCGACCAGGCCGCGGCGGCCAGTTCCGGCTCGCCGGCCTGCTGCCGGGCCAGGCCGAGATCGTGCAGGATCGGGAATCTCGGCCCGTCCCCGAGCCGGGAAAGCGCCGCCTCCAGGTACTCGATCGCCTCGGCCGACGCGAACACGTGCAGCGCCCGCCGCCCGGCCGCGGCCAGCACTCGGACCGCCTGCTCCGCCGGCACGTGGTCGCCGGCGCGCAGGTAGTGCGGGGCGCCGACGAGAACGTCATCGGGCGTCGCCGTGGCCACCTCGGCGTGCAGCCGGGCGCGCGCGTTGGCCGTCAGCTCCGCGTAGGCGACCTCGGCGTACAGCGGATGGGTCACCCGGTAGCGCACCGCCACACCGCTCGTCATCTCCACGATCAGCCCTTCGGTGATCAGCCGCCGCAGGGTCACGTCGAGATCGGCGTCCTCCGGCCAGGCCTTGTGCAGCATGGCCGGGGAGCCGTCGTCGCCGGCGACGGCGATCAACTCCAGCAGCCGCCGCGCCGGCTCGTCCAGGTCGCGCAATCGTTGCAGCACAACGTCTCGCACGATATGCCACTGGGTGCTGGCGCCACCGAGCGCCGTGATGAACAGCGGCACGCCTCGGGTTCTGGCCGCGACATCGTCGACCAGCTCTCGCGCCGGCGGCTGTCCCAACAGGCCGCGGAGCATCTCCGCCACCTCGTCGGCCGTGAGGGCGTCCAGGGCCAGTTCCAGGCCGTGCCGTCGAACGCCCGCCACCAGGTCCGCGAGCGCGCTGCCCGGCGTCGCCGTGCGATGCGCGCCGAGCACCAGCAGCCGTTGGCCGGCGGTGTCGCGGCCCAGGTAGTGCAGCAGCTCGATGGTTCCTCGGTCGGCCCAGTGCAGGTCGTCGACGAACAGCATCGTCGGCGCGCTCGCCGCCAGCCGGGCCATCAGCCGGTGCACGGCCTCGAACATCCTCGTCCGCTCCAGTGCCGGGTCCGTCGCCGGCCGCGGCTCCGGCAAGCCGGGGTACGGGATCAGGCGGCCCAGATCCGGCAGCCCGGCCAGCTCCTGCACCGGCAGCGTGCCCAGATGCCGGCGCAGAGCGGCCACGATCGGCGCGTACGCGAGGCCCGTGAGCAGCGGATCCGCTTGTCCGGTCAGGACCGTGAAGCCTTGTTCCCGGGCCGCCGCGACGGCGTGCTCCGCCAGCCTCGACTTGCCGATGCCCGCCTGTCCCGACAGAAGCACCATCGCGCCGTTGCCCCGCGCCGCTTGCGTCACCGCGGCGCTCAGGGCCTCGATCTCCCGCTGCCGGCCGACCAACGTCGTGCTCATCGGCCGCCCTCCCCCGTGACTCCCCGTGCTCAGTCTGCCCGATCTGGTAGCTGCTGGCGTTACGCCATCGACAACACCGGCTGACTTGCGTCAACCAAAGCCAGGCGGGTACGTTCCTGGCTATGGTAAGCACTAGCCAGGTGGAGCGGGGCGTCGGCCGGACGCTGGTCGTCCTGAGCGGGGCGCCGTTCCTGGCCAGCCTCGACCTGTTCGTGGTGAACGTGGCGTTCACGGCGATCGGCCGCGACTTCAGGGGGCACACGCTGGCCGATCTGAGCTGGATCCTGAACGGGTACCCGATCATCTACGCGGCCCTGCTGGTCCCCTGTGGACGGTGGGCGGACCGGGTGGGCCACAAGCGGGTGTTCCTGCTTGGACTGACCCTGTTCACGCTGGCCAGCGCGGCCGCGGCGGCGAGCCCGAACCTGGCCACGTTGATCGCGTGCCGGCTGGTGCAGGCGGCGGGGGCGGCGGCGCTGACGCCGACGAGCCTGGGACTGCTGATCCACGCGGTGCCGACGGAGCAACGCGCCCGGTCGGTGCGGATCTGGGCGTCGATCGGGGCATTGGCCTCGTCGCTGGGGCCGGTGGTCGGGGGCTTCCTGGTCGAGTTCTCCTGGCGCTGGGTGTTCCTGATCAATATGCCGATCGGGATCGCCTTGCTGCTGCTGGGAATCCGGGTGATCCGCGACTACCGGGCGGAGGACTCGCAGCCGGCGCTAAACATCGTCGGGGCGGCGCTGCTGACGGTGGGCATCGGCGCGCTGGCGCTGGGCCTGGTCGAGGGATCCGTGTGGGGCTGGACGAGCGCGGGCATCCTGGGCAGCCTGGCGCTGGCCGCCCTGGCCCTGACAGCCTTTGCCGCCAACAACAAGAGGCACCGGTCGCCGATCATCCCGCCGAGCCTGCTGAAGGTGCGCAGCTTCGCGTGGTCGACGATCGCGGTGACGTTCTTCAGCGCCACCTTCGGCGCCGGCCTGCTGTCCAGGGTCTTCTGGCTGCAGGACGTCTGGGGCTACTCGGCGATCCGGACCGGCCTGGCCATCGCGCCGGGGCCGCTGATGGTGCCGGTCTTCGCGATGGTCGGCCAGGCCCTGGCCAAGCGGGTGAGCCCGGGCGTCATCGCCGCCACGGGATGCCTGTTGTGGGCGGCGGGCACGCTGTACATGCTGCTGGCTGTCGGCCCGGAATCCCACTACGTCAGCGAGATGCTGCCGGCCTGGCTGATCACCGGCGTCGGCGTCGGCCTGGCCCTGCCGACGATGCTCTCCTGCGCCACCGCGGAACTGCCACCGGCCCGCTCGGGCACCGGCAGCGCCGTGGTCAACATGGCCCGCCAGGTCGGCACAGTGTTCGGCATCGCGCTGCTGGTGGCGATCCTCGGCTCCCCCACCGGTTACGACCAGCAGCACCGGGCCTTCACCAACGTCTTCTGGATGGTGACGGTCATCGGCGTGATCGCGGCGGTCGCCAGTCTCGGCCTCACGCAGCGACCGCCGCGGAAGGCGGCGGCTAGGCTGGCGGCATGAAACGAGAGGGTGTGCTGGCCGACCTGGGCTCGTGGCAGCCGACCCGGTGTTCCCTCGCGCTGGCCATGGACGTCATCGGCGCCAAGTCGGCGTTCCTGCTGCTGCGCGAGGCTTTCTACGGCACGACCCGGTTCGACGACTTCGTCCGGCGGGTGGGGATCACCGAGGCGGTGGCGGCCGGGCGGCTCAAGGAACTGGTCGAGGCGGGCATCCTGGCCAAGCAGCGGTACCGCGAGCCCGGGCAGCGCACGCGCAGCGAGTACGTGCTGACGGAGAAGGGCGAGGGGCTGTTCCCGGCGCTGCTGGCCCTGATCCAGTGGGGCGACGAGTACCTGCAGCCGGACGGCGGCCCGATCGCGTTCGTGGCCGACGACACCGAGGCCGAGGTCCGGGCAGATGTCCGCACGGACCAAGGAGAACGGGTCGGGCTGGACAACCTACGGCTGCGCCGCCGCTGACCGGGCCCGCGCCCGCTCGATGTCCCATCGAGCGCCGAATTCCGAGTACACCTCGACTGCCTCGGCCAATGCGGCAGCGGCGTCCGCGTGCCCGCGGGCCGCGTGCAGCACGGCCAGATCCTCCAGCGCAGCACCGAGTTCCACCGCCCGGCCGATCCGCCGGTAGTGCTCGACGGCCTCCAGCGCCAACGCGGGATCCCCGGTGACCAAGGCGCGGCACCGCAACGCGGCCGTGTAGGCCCGAGCCGGGGTCTGCTCGCGGCCGGCCTCGTCCTGGCACTGCTCGGCGGCCTCGCGGGCGACCTCGACCTCCCCTACCTGCAAGGCCAACCGGGCCAGGTCCGGCAACCACTGGTGCCGCAACGTCATCTGCGAGTAGTCGGCCCGCAGGTTGGGCTTCAGCAGCGACACCGCCTCGTCGAGCCGGCCGTCCCGCTCGGCCGCAACCGCTTGCGCCGCGACGAGGAAGTCGCAGTTCTCCCGCTCCGCCGGGCTGGCCACCGGCACCTCGGCGGCGGCCAGCAGATGGGCGTCCGCGGCGTCGTCATTCCCACGCCGCAACGCGATCAGCGCCGCGGCACCGTGCAGCAGGAGCAGCGTGACGGTGCTCTCCCGCAGGCCGTAGAAGGTCATCTCCGGGCTGTCCTGCACGACGGCGTCCAGCTCGACCAGCGCCTCGTCCCACCGCCCGGTCCAGTAGTGGTGCACGGCGGCCGGCAGGTGCAGCTCGGTCGGCACGGCGTGCTGGCGGCCGAGTTCCCGCGCGAACCGGATCGTGCCGTCGACCTCGCCCAGGCGGTCCAGGTTCTGCAGGGTGAACAGCCGGTTGTCCAGCAGGCTCAGCCGCATGCCAACCAGTTCCGGCTGCTCGGCGACGGCGGCGATGGCCTCGTCCACGACCTCGATGGCCGCCGCGTGCTCGCGTCGCACCGAGTGCACGACCCACAGCTCCTGCAGGCCGTGCGCGGCGGCGAAGGCGTCGTGGCATTCCTGCCCGCGCTTGACGGCCCGCCGGGCGCTGACCTCACACGCCGTCAGGTCCTGGTTGCCGGTGCGCTCGCCGATGGCGGTGAGCACCTCGTGCCGGGCCTTCCAGAACTCCGGAATGTCCGGCCCGTCAAGGGATGCGCGCAGCATCTCCACGGCCGCCGCGCCCTGCCCGCGCCGGCACAGGATGTGCGCGAGGATGGACCGCATCTCCGACAGCCGCTCGACATCGCGAGTCCGGCCGATCACGTACCGCACCTCGGATTCCGGCACGCCACCGAGGGCGAACGACAACCGCGCCAGCTCGGCGGTTAGGGCTTCCCGCGCCGACGGCGTCAGCGTCGGCATGGCCAGGGCGCGGCCGATGAGGTCCATGGTGATCTGCGGGGCCAGCTGGCCGAGGCGGGATGCGTTGTCCTGCAACCAGGTCACGACCCACGCCTCGACCGCGCCGGGCACCGCCAGCAGCTGCTCGGCCACCTGCTCCAGCGGCGCGCCGGCCTTGGCCAGCGCCTGCGCGGCGTGGTTGTGCAGGGCCAGCCGGACCGCGCTGGGCGTGCCTTCGTACAACGCTTGCCGGATCAGGCCGTGGCGGAACGCGAGGTACTCCCCCGAGGCCACGACCACGTTGCCGGCGATCGCCTCGTCCAGCAGGCTCAGCAGCGCCGGCACTGGCCGGTCGCTGACCACGGACAGGTCGTTGACGGTGAACTCGCCGCCCAGCAGCGAGGCCCACTGCAGGGCCTCCCGCACGGTGGGCGAAAGGAAGCTCAGCCGCCGGGTCAGCGCGGCGACCAGCGAACTCGGCGCGTCGGCGGCGGTGCCGCGCTGGATCTCCGCGCTGCCGTCGGCCACGGTGATCGCGTCCTCACGGGACAACGCGTCCAGGAGTTCTCGCACGTACAACGGGTTTCCGCCGGCACGGGCGGTCAGGGTACGCAGCTCCGGCCCGGGCACGGCGCCGACCGACTGCCGCACGATGTCGACGACATCGTTGGCGCTCAAGGGTTCCAGGTCGACAACGAAGCCGCCCTCGGCGGCCAGCCGCACCTGCGTGACCTGCGGCCGTCGCGGCAGGGTCCGCGCGCTGGCCACCAGCAGCAGCGGCAGCCGGGTCGTGGCCCGGGAAAGCCGGTGCCACACCAGCAGACTGGTCTCGTCGGCCCATTGCATGTCGTCCAACACGAGCAGCAGCGGCGCGTCCTCGCAGAGCGTCTCCACGAAGGCCAGCAGGCGGTCGACCGCGGCCGCGACCGGGTCGGCGCCGGGGAGCAGGCCGTTGGCTGGGCCGTGCAGGCTCGCCGCCAGCTCGGCCCGGCGCGGGTCGACCGAGCGGCCGTCCACGTCGAGGCAGTCGAGCACGGCTCGCAGCGGAAAGCGCTGTCCTAGCTCGTCGGCCACCGCCCAGCCGAGCTGGCAGCCGGCCTGCTCGGCCCCGGCCAGACCGGCCGCCAGCAGCGAGGACTTGCCGATGCCGGGCTCGCCTTCCAACCAGACCACGCCGCCCCTGCCTGCCATTAGGTCGGCGACCATGGCCTGCATCCGGGCCACTTCCCGGGCCCGGCTGACGAAGCCGTCGGGCACGCGGGCGTGGTGGCTGGCCCGGGCCGAGACCACCGGCCTGACCTCGCCGGCCTGTAACTGGTGAAACAACTTGGCCAGCGGCGGGCTCGGCTCGATGCCGAGCTCGTCCAGCAGCAGGGTTTCGGTCTCGCGGTAGACCTCCAGCGCCTCGGCCCGCCGGCCGGACCGGTGCAGGGCGGTCATCAGCAGCGCCCGCAGGCTCTCCCGCAGCGGATAGGTCCGGACCAGTTCGGTCAGCTCGCCGATGACCGTGGCGGCCTGGCCCAGGGCCAGCAGCGCCTCGGCCCGTTGCTCCTGAGTGGCCAGTCGCAGCTCGGCCAGGCTGGCCCGGCAGCGTTGTGCGAAGGGGCCGGGAATGCCGCCGAAGGCCTCGCCGTGCCCCAGCGCCAGCGCGGCGTCGAGCGCCCGCAGCGCCGGGCCCGGCGATCCGGACGCCAGCAAAGCGGCCGCGTTCTGCCGTAGTTCCTCAAAATCGGTCAGGTCCACGTGCACCCGCAGCACATAGCCGGCGCCCGAGGACTCCAGCAGCTGACTGGGGGTGCGGTTGGCCCGCCCCGGTTCCAGGGCACGGCGCAGGTCCGACACGTACGTGTAGAGACTGCCTTCGGCGCTGGCCGGTGGATCTTCGCCCCAGACGCCGTCGATCAGCTCGCTGCGGGACACCACCTGGCCCACACTCGCCGCCAGCATGGCGAAAACCGCCCGCTGCCGCGGCGGGCCCAACGCGATCTCGCCGTTGTCGGACCAGGCGCGGACCGCGCCGAGCAGTTCCACCTTCACCGAGGGCGCTGTCCCCACACCCGGGAGCATACCGATCGTGCGAAAGGCCGGTGATCGGCCCGGCACGCCTTGTAGCCTGAGCCGACCGGAGTAATCAGCAGAGGGGGCCCGTGTGTCGCTGCGGTACTACTTCTACATCAGCGATTCGAAGGTCGACATGCTGCTGCCGCAGGTCGATCCAGGCTTCGCGGCCAAGCGCAGCACCGAGTTCGGCCTCGGGCTGAAACCGCTGAGCGGCAAGCACAAGCGGGAGACCGTCCCGGAGCACGTCCTGCGGCTGGAGCGCGTGATCCGGCACATCGACGACTTCTGCGACGTGGGCACCGTCGACGAGCCGGGCCAGTACTTCCGGGGCCGGCTGGCCATGCGCGTGCAGCAGGCGCCGGGTTTCCTCTACTTCACCGGCGCCACCGAGGACACCGTCGTCGGCCTCGGCGGCTCCAGTGGTCACATCATCGGAGGGGCCAAGCCCAAGGAGGGCGAGGGCTTCGCGCCGTCCATGCTGCCGGGCATGGTCCAGGGCCTGACCGCGCTGGCCGCCGACGAGGCGCCGGAAGGCGCGCTCGAACTGGCGCACCTCGCGAACCGGAACGCGCGTGGCGACGAGCAGGAGGTGGAGTTCATCGCCAAACGCCTGCGGCACGGGCCGAGCCCCTACCCCGAGCTGGACCGCGGCCGGTCGGTGAACGTGCTGGTCGGGAGCCCGCTGTTCGTCGCACTGGCCGACTGATGGGCTGGCAGCCGGGCGAGACCGTGCTCGGCCTGTACGAGGTCAAGGACGTGCGCAGCGGCGGCATGGGCGTGGTGCACCGGGTGCGGCATCTCGGCTGGCAGGTCGACCTGGCGGTGAAGACGCCCCGTCAGGACCGGGTCACCACGCCGGAGGACCGTCGGCACTTCGAGCGCGAGGCCGGCACGTGGGTCAACCTGGGCCTGCACCCGCACACCGTCAACTGTGTCTACGTGCGCACGATCGACGCCGCGCCGCGGGTGTTCGCCGAGTGGGTCGACGGCGGCAGCCTCGCCGACGTGATCCAGCACGGCGCCCTGGCCGCGGCCCGAATTCTGGACATCGGCGTCCAGACCGCCTGGGGCCTGGCCCACGCGCACGCGGCCGGTCTCGTGCACCAGGATGTCAAGCCGGCCAACGTGATGCTCGATCCGGACGGCACCGCCAAGGTCACCGACTTCGGCCTGGCCAAGGCGATGCGATCCGACGAGATCGCGCCGGAGGGCGTCAGTTTCGGCGGCATGACGCCGGCGTACTGCTCGCCCGAGCAGGCCGATGCCGTGGCCGGCCGCGTCGGGGTGCGGATCACGGCGGCGTCGGATGTGTGGTCGTGGGGCGTCACGGTGCTGGAGATGTTCGCCGGCCGACGCACGACCAGCTACGGGCAGGCGGCCGGCGCGGCGCTGGCCATGCTGCTGGACGAGGGCTTGCGGCTACCGGAGCCGGTGAGTCTCTTGCTGCGGGCCTGCTTCGCCGACGATCCTTCGCAGCGGCCCACCGCCCTCGACGCCGCCGCGCACTTGATCGACAGCTATGCCGGGGTTGTCGGCACGGCGTATGACCGGCCGGCGCCGAAGGCCGCCCGGCTGCTGGCCGACGGCCTGTCCAACCAGGCCCTCTCGCTGCTCGATCTCGGCCGCGTCGAGGAGGCGGAAGAACTGTTCCGCCGCGCGATCACCGCCGACCCGTACCACCTGCCGGCGGTCTACAACTGGGGCCTGCACAAGTGGCGGACCGGCGTCGCCATGGGCGAGGAAGTCGTGTCGGGCCTCGAAGCCGCGCTGGCCGACGACCCGTCCAACAGCCTCGGACCGTTCCTGCTGGGGGCCGTCGAACTGGAGCGGCACGAGGACCGGCGGGCCGGCGAGCTGCTGCGCGCGGCAGATCAGTCCTCAGTAGACGTCCAGACGGCGTTGGCCGCTCTGGAGAACCGGCCGCCGCGCGTCAGTATCGACCTCAAGCACGACGATGTCACGACCATCGCGCTCAACGCGGACGGCTCGAAGGTGCTGTTCGGCGACAAGGCCGGTCAACTGGTGTTGTGGACGCCGGCGAAAGGCACCGGCTGGCGATCGCGCCGCACCTTGACCCGCAGTGGCGACAAAGTCGACGCCGTGGCCATGAGCGCGGACGCCACGGTCGGCGTGATCATCCGTGACGGCGACGTCGAGCTGTGGGACCTGGTGCGCGGCCGCCAGCGGCAACGGCTGTTCGAGACCCCCGGCATCGAGGAGACCATCCGTCACGGCGTGCTCGAGGCTACGCGCGACCACCAGCGGCGAGGGCTGCGCGAGTCCGGCGTGTGCGCGATCGCCGTCAGCGCGGGCGGGCATTTCTGTGCGACGGGCCATGTTTCCGGCCGGGTCTCGGTCTGGTCGGTCGAGGACGGAAGACAGGTCGCCCACGTGCTGGCGCACGCCGGGCGCCTGCATGCGCTGGCGTTGAGCCCGGACGGCCGCCGGATCGTGTCGGCCTCGTTCACCGACCTCGACAGCTCGGTCCGGGCCTGGGACATGGTCACCGGGACCCTGACCGCCGAACTGACCGGGCCGCAACGGGGAACGCTGCACGGCGTGCCCAAGTACTCCTACGAGCTGGACTTCGGCGCGGTCAGCGCCGACGCCGGCCATGCCGTGGTCGCCTGGTGGCGCGGGCCGCTGGTGACATGGGACGTCCAGCGGGACGAGGTTGTGGGCACGGTGCCCGCCCGACGCTCCGACCTGCTGTCGGTGCTTCTCGCCGGCACAACCATGCTGAGCACCTACGAGCCACCGGTCCGGGTGTGGGACGCGCCGAGTGGCCGCTGTCTGCGCACGCTCGGCCGCGACCTCGTCGGCAATGCCCAATGGGTGGACGCGGCGGCGATCACCGTCGACGCGCGGCTGGCCGCGCTCGGGAACTCGACCGGCATCGCGCTGCGTTCCCTGCCGGCCGCCGACTACCAAGCCCCGTGGTGTTACGCGCGACCACGAGCGGCCCAGGAGCTCGTCAGCACGGAAGACATGTTCCGCAGCCGCATGGATCACGTCCGGGAGCTCATCGAGGCGTCTCGGTTCGCGGCGGCCGGCGAGATGCTGCGCTCCGTCCAGGACGTGCCCGGCTTCGCCCGCAACCATGAGGTGCGCCAGGCGTGGGCCGACCTCGGCGCGCACGGCACCAGGGCGAACCTGCTCGGCGGCTGGCTGCTGTACGAGTTCGAGGGCGACGTCGAGCTGACCAAGCCGCCGACCGTGGCGCTGCGGGAGGACGGCCGGTACATGGTGACGTGCCGGTGGAGCGGCGAGGTCGACGTGTGGGACTTCCTGGCCTCCGAGCGGCTGCTGACCTTCGATCGCGGCGAGGGCGGCCAGGGCCACGAGGTCCGCTTCACCGTGGACGGCATGCTTTTGCTGGTCCGCACCAATGCCGGCACCATCCGCCAGCTCAACCTGGGCGACAGCAGCAAGCGGATCTTCACCAAGGACACCGGGCGGCTCACCGCGTTCGACGTCAACGCGGCGGGTGACCGGGCCGTCATCGGCGACGAGGTCGGCACGCTGCGGCTGCGGGACCTGCCGGCCGGCAACATCCTGCGCGAGTTCGCGGCGTTCGACGGCCGCGTCCGCACTGTCGCGATGAGCCCGGACGGCCGGCACCTGGCCGCGCTCGGCGACGGCCGGACCGGCCGCGCGATCCACCTGTGGGGCGACTCGGCGAGTCCGAAGTGGACATTGGAGAACCGCCAGGACAACGAGGCGCTGCACTTCAGCCGCGACGGCAACACCCTGTTCGTCTCGTTCCTGCTGTCGACCGCCGCGTGGGACGTGGCGACCGGTGAGTTCAAGTACATCGTGCGCTCCGACACCTCGATGGTGGACGTCGAGCTGCGCCTCGCCTTCAGCGGCGACGGCCGGTTCGCCGCGACGCCGGTGACCGGCGGACTGTCGGTCTGGCGGACCGACACCGGCAAGGAGCACCGCAGGCTGCCGGTGCCCAACTGGATCCGGGCGTACACGCTCAGCGCCGACGGGACCTTCGCCGTCACCGCCGACAACGACCGCCTGCTCCAGGTGTGGGACCTGGGCACCGGTGCGTGTCTGCGGACCATGGAGGCGCACCGGTTCGACATCCGCACCATCCTGCTCAGCGCCGACGGCAGCAAGATGCTCACGGCCGACATCGGATCGTCGGTGTGCGGCTGGGAACTCGTGTGGGACTACGACATCCCGTGATCCGACTGTCCTATGCCGACCATTCGCTGGTGATCACGAGCACCTGCGTGATCGGCCGCGCGCCGGAGTGCGACTTCCGGATCGCGGCCGATCCCAGGGTGTCCCGCCGGCACTGCGTGATCGACGGTCCGACCGTGCACGACCTGGGCAGCCGCAACGGCACGATCGTCAACGGAAAGCCTTGTGGCACCGCCGAACTGCACGACGGCGACGAGCTGCTGATCGGCGACACCACCGTGCTGGTCACCCTGTTTCCCCACGTGGTCAGGGAACTGGGACGGGGCGCGCAGGGCGTGGTGGAGCTGGTCGAGCAGGCGCCGGGCGACTTCGTCGCCGTGAAGACGCTCAGCGAGCAGGGTCAGGTCGACCCCGAGGCCCGCGCCGACTTCCAGCGCGAACTGGACTGCACGAAGGCGTTGCGGCACGACCATATCGTCGAGTACCGAGGCAGCGAATCCGCCGACGGCGTGCTCCGGATCCGCTACGAGTACTGCGCCGGCGGCGCCATCACCGGCCCGCTACCGATCGACCGGGCCGTTTCCCTGACGCTGCAAGCCCTCGACGCCCTCGCCTACGCCCACGAGGCCGACATCCCGGTCCTCCTGGCCGACGGCAGCACCGCCGTCGGGCACGGCCTCGCGCACCGGGACATCAAGCCCCAGAACCTTCTGCTCACCGCCGACGGCCGCCTCAAGATCGCCGACTTCGGCCTGGCCAAGGCCTTCGACCAGGCCGGCCTGTCCGGTCGCACCCGTACCGGCGCCCTCGGCGGCACCGTCGCCTTCATGCCCCGCCGCCAGGTCTTCGACTTCAAGTACGCCCGGCCCCAGGTCGACCTGTGGGCCATCACCGCGTGCCTGTACTGGATGATCACCGGCCATCCACCGCGCGACTTCCCGCCGGGGGTCGACGCGGTGACCATCGTCCTGCGCCAGCCGACGATCCCCATCCGCGACCGGCTGTCCACCGTTCCGACCGCGCTGGCCGAAGTGATCGACGCCGTGCTGGACGACACGGTCTCCGTCGGATTGACTGCCGCCGAGCTGGCAGCCGCGCTGGTCGGAGCAACGGGCTCCTAACCGGTCGGCCTGACGGATGTGGGCGATCGCGGCCCCCCAGGTCGAGCTCGAAAACCGACGAGTGTGACGAAGGCGGCCGCGCTTTCGGCCACATCCCCCGTTCGCTGATCGCCATGACGGGCGCTCGTCCCGTATCTTTCCTCCTCGGCCCGGAGTGCGATCGGTCGTGAATCCGGAACGCTGTGCCCTGCCCCATCACCGTCCCGGAGGAGAGATGACCGAAGTCGTCGCGCACGCCGTCCCCCCGTCCACCGAGAGCAAGGGCCTGCGCGCCGGCTCGCTCGGCATGGTGTCGTCGGTGGTGATCGGGACCGCGTCGACCGCGCCGGCCTACTCCATCGCGGCCACGCTGGGCCTGCTGGTGATCGCCGGCACGGGTTTCCAGGCCGCGTCGTTCGTGCTGTTCGCCTTTGTGCCGGTGATGTTCGTCGCGCTGGCCTTTCGTGAGCTGAACTCGGCCGAGCCGGACTGCGGCACCAACTTCACCTGGGCCACCCGCGCGTTCGGCAGCAAGGTCGGCTGGATGTCCGGCTGGGTCGTGACGATCGCCCAGCTGCTGGCCATGACCAGTCAGTCGGCCATCTCCGGCAAGTACACGCTGCTGCTGTTCGGCGCCGGTGACCTGGCCGACAACAAGTACGCCACGATGGGCGTCGGGCTGGCGTGGCTGGTGCTGCTGTGCTGGATCTGCTACCGGGGCATCGAGGTCTCGGCCAAGCTCCAGTGGGTTTTGCTGGCGGTCGAGCTGGCGGTGCTGGTGATCTTCGCCGTGGTCGCGCTGTACCGCGTGGCCGACGGCACGGCCGGCCCGCAGGCGTCGACGCCGTCGCTGAGCTGGCTGCTGCCGACCGGCATCGGCGCGGGCGCGTTCATCGCCGCCACGCTGCCGGCCGTGTTCCTGTACTGGGGCTGGGACAGCTCGGTCTCGGTCAACGAGGAGTCCGCCGACCCGCGGCGCGGTCCGGGCAAGGCCGCCGTGTTGTCGACGGTGCTGCTGGTGCTGAACTACGTGATCGTCACGATCGCCGCGCTGGCCTTCGCCGGCATCGGGTCGACCGGCCTCGGCCTCGGCAATCCCGACAACTCCGACGATGTGCTGGCCGGCCTGGGTTCGGCGGTGTTCGGCGACGGCTCGTTCGGCAAGATCATGGGCGTGCTGCTGGTCGTCTCCGTGCTGACCAGCGCGGCCGCCAGCAGCCAGGCCACGATCATGCCGTGCGCCCGGACCACGCTGTCCATGGCCGCGCACGGCGCGCTGCCCGAGGTGTTCGCCCGCGTGCACCCGCGCTACCTCACGCCGACCGTGTCCACCTGGGCGTTCGGCATCGTGTCCTTCGCCCTGTACGTCCTGTTGTCGCTGCTCAGCGACAACGTGCTGGCCGACTCGGTCAGCGCCGTCGGGCTGTGCATCGGCGTCGAGTACGCGGTGACCGCGCTGGCCTGCGTCTGGATCTTCCGCCGGACCCTGTTCAGCAGCGTCCGCAACTTCGTCATGCGAGGGCTGTTACCGCTGGTCGGCGGCCTGTTCTTCGCCATGGTGCTGGTGCTCGCGGTGGTCTACTACGCCCAGCCGGACAGCGGCGAGACCACCATCTTCGGCATCGGCGGCGTCGCCGTGATCGGCGTGCTGGCCATCGCCGTCGGCGTGCCGCTGATGGCCGTCGTCTACCGGGGCTGCCGCTCCTTCTTCGCCGGGCGCGGCCTGCCCCGCGGCGCCGTGCCGGCCGACGGCGACTCGATCGTCGCCAACCGGCGCTGAGACCGGACATTCGGGCGGTGTTGACCCGACTTGGTGCCCACCTGGCCGAACGACCCTGACTTCGGCGGGCGTCGTGCTCCAGGATGCGGTATGAGCATCGAACTCGCGTTCCGCAGCAGCACCGGCACCGGTCGGACGGTCGTGCTGGTGCACGGCAACTCGGCGTCGTCGGCGGTGTGGCAGGGCCTGCTCGACGGGCCGTTCGGCCGGCGATTCCGTTGCCTCGCCATCGATCTGCCCGGGCACGGCGCGTCCCCGCGCGGCGCCGACTACTCGGTGCCCGGGCACGCGTCGGCGGTGGCGGAGTTCATGGCGTCGGCGCAGGCCGAGGACGCCGTGCTCGTCGGCTGGAGCCTCGGCGGGCACGTGGCGCTGGAGGCGGCGGCCCAGCTGCCTCGGGTGCCCGGCCTCGTGCTGTTCGGCACGCCGCCGGTGGCCGACGCCGCGGCGATGGCGCAGGGGTTCCTGCCCAATCCGGCGATGGGCGTGGGTTTCCAGGGCGAGGTCAGCGCCGAGGACGCCCTCCGGTACGGCACGGCGATGCTCTCCCCCGGGTCGTCGGTGTCGCCGGAGGTGTTCGTGTCGGAGATCCTCGCCACCGACCCGGCCGCCCGCACCGGCCTGGCCGCCAGCGTCGCCGAGGGACGGGCCGTCGACGAAGTGGCGCTGGTGCACCGGTTGGGGCGGCCGCTGCTGGTGCTGCACGGCGGCGAGGACCAGTTGGTGTCGCTGGACTATCTGCGGTCGATCGGGCTGGACGTCGAGGTGCTGCCCGGTGTCGGGCATGCCGTTCCGGTCGAGGCGCCGGAGCGGCTCGGGCAGCGACTCACCTCGTTCATCGACGGCTTGTGATCACCGGTAGGGGCGGAAGAACTCCCGCAGCTCGGCCGCGTACAGTTCCGGCTCCTCGAACGGCGCGAAGTGCCCGCCTTTCGCCGGTTCGCCGAGGTAGGCGAGGTTGGCCGTCCGCTCCAGCCAGGCTCGCGGCGGGCGCAGCAGGTCGCCAGGGAACAGCGAGAAGCCGGACGGCACTTCGACCCGGCGGGCGTGCTGGGCCGGCGGGATCGCCGCGTTGGCGTGGTACATCCGCATCGAGGAGCCGATGGTGCCGGTGAGCCAGTAGATCGTGACGTTGGTGAGGACCTCGTCCATGGCGTAGGTCTCGTCGAAGTTGTCGCTCCAGGAGCGCAGCTTCTCCACGATCCAGGCGGCCAGCCCGGCCGGCGAGTCGGTCAGCCCGGCCGCCGCCGTCTGCGGCTTCGTGCGGTGCATCGCCGCGTACGCGCCTTCGGTCGCGCCCCAGGTGGCCGCCGACCGCATCCAGTCCCGCTCGTCCTGGGTCAGATGCTGCGGATCCCCGGCGTAGACCGGGATTCCGCCGTCGGTGCGGTGCACGGCGATGACCCTGTCGGGGTGGTCGAGGCCGAGGTAGCGGCTGACGTGGCTGCCGATGTCGCCGCCCGCGGCGGCGAAGTGGGGGTAGCCGAGAGTGGTCATCAGCTCGGCCCAGAGATGGCTGACGTCGATGGAGTTCAGGGCTTTGGCCGGCCGGGAGGAGTAGCCGTAGCCCGGCATGTCCGGGACGATCACGTCGAAGGCGTCGGCCGGGTTCTCGGGGTGGGTGAGCAGCGGGATCACCTTGGAGTAGCGCCAGAACGAGTCCGGCCAGCCATGGGTGAGGACGATCGGCAGCGCCGGAGTGTCGGCCTTCGCGTGCACGAAGTGGATGTCGTGGCCGCCGACGTCCGCGCGGAACCTGGGCAGCTTGGCCAGTTCCGCCTCCCGGGCCGGCCAGTCGAAGCCGTCGGCCCAGTACTCGACCAGCCGCTTGAGGTAGTCCAGGTCCGTGCCCAGCGACCAGCCCGCGTCCTCCGGCGCGTCCGGCCACCGGGTGTTTCGCAGCCGGGCGCGGAGATCGGTCAGCTGCTCCGCGGTGGCACGGTCCTCGAACAACTCCATGCCGCCAGCCTAATTTGACGGACGGGACGCCGCGCGATCGTGCAGGCGGTACCAACCCACCCTACTGTTGCCGTTTCGGCAAATAACGTTGCCGACGTTACCGCTGATCGGGCAGGTTCCCGGTATGCAGACCATGGACCAGCAGTACTGGGACGACCTCTACGGCAGCCGCGAGCAGCTGTTCAGCGGCAACCCGAACGGCGTGCTCGTCACGGAGATCACGGGCCTCACACCGGGGCAGGCCCTGGACGTCGGCTGCGGCGAAGGCGCGGACGCCCGGTGGCTGGCCGACCAGGGCTGGCTGGTGACGGCGGTCGACATCTCCCAGACGGCGATCACCCGCGCGGCGGCCATCGACACGAACGCCCGTATCGCCTGGACGCGGACCGACCTGGCCCGCACACCCCCGCCGGCCAACGCCTTCGATCTCGTGTCAGCACAGTACTTCCCGCTCACCAAGGCGACCCCCGCCCAGCTGCACAACATCCTCTCGGCGGTGGCCCCCGGCGGCACGCTGCTCGTGGTGGGCCACTCCCCCGACGACCTGCCACCCGACTCGCCCTTCGACCGCAACGACTTCTACTGGCCGGCGGAGATCGCGGAGCTGCTGGACGGCAGCTGGACGATCACCGTCAATGAGACCCGACCCCGCACGGCGCCGGCGCCGGCCGGCACGACCCATCGGCGCGACACCGTGCTACGGGCGACAAAACGTCCGGCGTGACAAGGGAAAGGCCACGCCGGACGTATCGTCACGCGATCATGGGCAGGCCGGCTGGCCCGGGTGGCCACAGGGCGGGCCCTGCGGACGAGGCTGGTAGTACGAGTCGGAGAACCCGCCGCCGTCGGCGCTGAGCGCACCGGGAATGGCGACGTTCTGCCAGGCGCCGAAGGCGTACTGCTCCATGGTGATCGGCTGCGCCCCACCGGCCGCGATGGACGAGCACGAGCCGCCCTGCACGTAGGTCAGGGCCCAGCAGCTGTTGGAGAATGTCACGGTGTGGAAGTTGACCAACGGCAGAATCACACCGGCATAAGGAGCTTCCACCACCCACTCGGCCGTCGTCCCGGGCGGCGACGACGTCAGCGGCACGCTCACGCAGGTGTTGATGGTGAAGTTGCAGACACCGGCCTGAGCCCCGCCGGCGGTGTACAGCCCGACGCCGCCGACGAAGTCCCCGGGATGCACGGGCAGGTTGTTGATCCGCCGCTCGCTGCCGGTGTCGCCGACACCGCCGACGATCTCGTACCACGCGTAGTAGGTCGTCGCGCCGTTGGCGGCGACGTCCTGCGTGGTGCCGGCCTGGATCAGCGCCCCGTTGCCGGCGTTGAAGCCGCCGCCGATGCCGGCCCACGTCGACGAGTAGTAGCCGGTGGTGGAGTAGCCGGGCACCGGCGCGGTCACGGTCGGCACGGTCCAGCCGCCCTGCGCGTAGTTGGCGCGCTGCGTGACCTGGTAGCCGGACCAGTTGTTGGACAACAGGTCGTTGACCCTGGGCGCACCGTCGTGCCGGATGCCGGTCGCGGTGCAGCTCAGGGTGGTGAGCCAGGTGACGTGCCGGCTCAGCGCCTCCGCGAACAGGCCGCCGGACGCCGCCGACGGCACGACCGCGCCGCGGGCGCTGGTGCAGCCACCGGCGCCCAGAGCTACTGCAGCCGGCGCTGCTGCCGCCGGGGCCGCCCCGGCGACCAGGCAGCCGGCGATCGCCAGCGCGGCCAGCCATCGTGATCTTCGCATCTGTCCACCTCTCGGTCACGGCAAGGCATTCCCGCCGGGGCGTATGATTTGCCGCCACCGCACACAGCGGCGCACATCGGCAGGGGTGCGATGGAACTGGGCGTGCTGGGTCCGCTGCGGATCCACGGCACGGCGGCGCCGAGCCGCCGCATGACGGGCCTGGTGCTCGGCGTCCTGGCCCTTAGGCCGAACATCCCAGTGCCCGTCGACCGCCTCACCGACTGGCTGTGGCGCGGCCGCCCGCCGGCCTCGGCGCCGTCCAACCTCCGCACTCACGTCGCCGAACTGCGCGGCCTGATCCGCACCGCCGACGGTGAGGGACCGAGCATCGAGGCCCGGCAGGGCCGCTACACCCTGCGCGTCACGCCCGATCAGCTCGATGCGCTGCGCTTCGACACGCTGTTCGAGCAGGGCCGCCGCGAACTTTCCGCCGGCCGGCCGGAAATCGCCGCCGACCGCCTGAAGCTGGCCGTCGGCCTCTGGCGTGGGCCGGTGCTCGACGGCCTGACCGTCCCGGACGACCTGCGACACGAGGTGGAACGCCTTGCCGCGCAACGGATCGAGGCGATCGAGGACTGGATCGACGCCCGGCTGGCGCTCGGCCGGCACGCGGGCCTCGCCGCCGAGCTGGACGGCCTCGTAACGCAGTACCCGTTACGGGAGCGGCTATGGGGCCAGCTGATGACCAGCCTGTGCGTCGGCGGCCGGCAGGCCGAGGCGCTGGGCGCCTACCAGCGGCTGCATGCGTTGCTGGACAAGGAACTCGGCGTGCAGCCGGGCCCGGCGATCCGCGAGCTGCACCAGCGGATGCTGCGCGGCGACCCGCTCAGCGGGCCGGCGGTCCAGCTCCGGACCCGGCCCCAGCAACTGCCCAGGGACCCTTCGGTGTTCGTCGGCCGCGACGCGGAACTTCAAGCCCTGTCGGCAGAACCGGTGTCGGCGATCAGCGGCACGGCCGGCGTCGGCAAGACCGCCCTGGCGCTGCGCTGGGCCCACCGGGCGGCGCCGAGCTTCCCCGACGGCTGCCTGTACGTGGATCTGCGCGGCTTCGGTCCGCAGCCGCCACAGGACCCGGTCGCCGTGTTGGACGGCTTCCTGCGCAGCCTGGGCGTCGAGGAGCGCCCGCGCGAGCTCGACGAGTTGGCCGCCCGCTACCGCACCGAACTGGCCGGCCGGCGCCTGCTTGTGTTGCTGGACAACGCCGAATCGGCCGAACAGGTCCGCCCGCTGCTGCCCGGCGACTCGGCCAGCCGCGTCGTCGTCACCAGCCGGGACTCGTTGGCCGGCCTGGTGGCCCGGGACGGAGCCCGCCGGCTGGACCTCGATCTGCTGCCGGTGGACGCCGCGATCGCCCTGCTGCGCCGCCTGATCGGGTCACGGGTCGACGCCGAGCCGACCGCCGCCCGTGAGCTGGCAGAGCAGTGTGCACGCCTTCCGCTGGCGCTGCGCGTCGCCGCCGAGCTGGCGGTGTCCCATCGCGGCCCGCTGCAAGACCTCGTCGCCGAACTCGGGCTCCAGGCCAGGAAACTCGACCTCCTGGGCGCCGGCGGCGACCCGATGACCGCGGTGCGGGCGGTGTTCTCCTGGTCGTACCGGCAGCTGCCGGCGGCCGTCGCCGACGCGTTCCGGCTGCTGGGCCTGCATCCCGGCCGGGACTTCGACGCCCACGCGGCGGCCGCGCTGACCGGCGGCGCCGACACGCTGGCCACACTCGTCGGCGGGCACCTGCTCGACGAGCAGGACCGCCGCTACCGCATGCACGACCTGCTCCGCACCTACGCCCGCGAGCTGGTCACGCCGTCGGAGAGCGACGAGGCCACCACCCGGCTGATCGACCACTACGTCTATGCGGCATCGCTGGCCATGGACCTCGCCGTCGAGTACGAGAAGGACCGCCGGCCGAAGATCGCCCCGACCGAGTTCGCGCCGACCTTCGCCGACATCGACCAGGCCATCGCCTGGCTGGACGCCGAGCGGGCCAACCTGATCGCCATCGCCCCGCACGCGTCGTCCCGCCAGGTCGGACAGCTTTCCGCCATCCTGCACCGATATCTCGACAATGGCGCCTACTACCACGAGGCCCAGCTGCTGCACGCCTGCGCGGCGCGCAGCGCCGAGCCCGACGCCAAGGCCGCCATCCTGTGCAACCTGGGCGTGATCTTCTGGCGTCTCGACCGGCCACGGGAGGCGCTCGACCGGTACGTGCAGGCCCTCGAAACCGGCGACCGCAGCGTGGCCGTCCGGGCCCTGAACAACATCGGACTGGTCGACGAGCACCTCGGCAACTACGAGGAAGCGCTGGGCCGCTTCGCCGAGGCGGCCCGCGTCGCCGACGAGGTCGGCGACCGTCCCGGTCGGGCGCGGGCCCTCGACAACCTCGGCAACGTCACCGAGTACCTGGGCCGCTACGAGGAAGCCTTGCAGCACAAGGAAGACGCCCTGGCCATCGCCCGTGAGATCGGCGACGTGGTCGGCGAGGCCAGCACCCTCAACAACATCGGCAACGTGCATGAGCGGACCGCCGACCACCACGCCGCCCTCGCCCACTACCGGCAGGCGTTGGACATCGGCCGCCGCATCGGGCACGCCGAGATCGAGGGGCACGCCCTCGACAACGTCGGTGCCGCGTACCGCAACATCGACGACCACGCCAAGGCCGTCGACCACCACCGCCGCGCCATCGATCTGGCCCGCGAGACCGGCAACAACTACCTGCTTGCCCGAGCCCTCAACAACTTCGGCGAGACCTTGCGTCAGCTCGGCGACCACAGCAAGGCCGCCGACGCCCACCGTGAGGCCCTGGCCATCGCGTCCACGCTGCGTGAGCTCCTCGTCCAGGCCCGAGCCCACGACGGCATCGCACGTTCGGTCGGCAGCATTGTCGAAGCCCGCGAGCACTGGCGGCAGGCGCTGGACATCTACCGCCAGCTCAACGCACCGGAGGCCACTGCTGTCGCTGCCTGCCTCGCAGATTCCTGACCAACAGCAACACCGCGCCGAGTCCCGCCAGCACCACCCCGCCGACGCCCAGGCCGATCATGAGGTTCGTCTTGAGGCCGCGGTCGACGGAGCAGTCGGCCTCGATGGTGGAGAGCGCGATCTCCTTCATCCCGGGCGAGTCGATGGACTCCAGCATCTGCATAACCCCGGGTTGGATGATGAACGACCGGTCGCTCCCCCGCGGCGGCCACGGCTGGCCGCAGTCCACCACCAGCGGTCCCTTGCCCAGCGGAAACGTGCGGCTCACCGGCGCGAGCCCGACGCCGATCCCCGACGCCACGACCACCAGGCCGGCAATGAGACAGACCGCCGCCATGATCGCCAAACCGCGCGGTGACACGAGGAGTTCCTCACTTGTTGTAGGGGGTGACGTGCCACTGGTTGGCGTTGCCGAGACCCGCCGCGGTGCCGGGGCCGAGCGGCTCCGGCACCCGGAAGTTGTTGGCGTTGAACGCGAACGAGATGCCGCTGGAACGGTAGGACGCGATCTGGTTCATGGACTCGGCGATCAGGTTCGCGAAGCCCTTGACGAAATCGGACAGCTTGTCGATCACCTTCAGCAGCAACGCGGGCCCGGTGATCAGGTCAAGGCCGGGAACGAGCAGCGTGCCGGCCAACGCGCCGATGTTGAGCAGGTCGGCCGCGGTCTGCGCGATCAGCTTGACGGCGTTGGAATAGGCGCTCATCACTGTCTCGCCGCACTTGCCGAGGGTGGCGCCGAAGTTGCCGATCACCGTCTGGTTGGTGTCGAGATTGCCGACGAGGTTGGCGGCGTACTTGTCGAACTGCGCGTAGGCCGGTCCCTGCCAATAGCTGCCCAGCACGTCCCTGGTGGTCTGCAGGTCCGTCCGGGTGTCCTGCATGACCGTGTTCGCGGCCCACTGACGCCCCAGCTCGGCCACCTTGTCCGCGTCGCCGAGCAGCTTGTCGCGGATCAGGTCCAGCACGATGAGCGGATTGCCCTGGTTGACCAGCCCAGCGGCGTGACGGATGATCTCGTCGGCCGGGTCAGGATACTGCGGAACGTTCACGGCACGCCTCACTTCGGCTGGTAGGGGGAGTTCATGTCCTGCGCGAGCCAGCCGAACTGCTCGTAGTACTTGTCGTCCTGGGCCTCGTAGACCTTGGCCGTCTTGTCCAACGCCTCGCTGACCTCGCCGAAGCGGGCGGAGCCTGCCCGCAGCTTGTCCCGGACGACGCTCAGCGACTCGTTGTAGTCGCCCACGACGCCGGACAGGCCACCGAGCAGACCGAGGTCGAACGCGCCGAGCTGCCACTCCGGCGTCTCGTTGAGCGCGAGGCGCTGGAATCGCTCGCGGGCGTCGTCGAACGCCTGCTGCGCATGGCGCAGCGACTCCGGGACGACCTCGTAGCCATCGTTGCTCATTGACGTTTCCCCCTGCTCACTGCACCTTGGGCGCGGTCGCCAGCTCTCGCGCCGCCTCGGCCCGGGCCACCGACTCCGCGTGGTGGATGGCCGCCATCACCTGCGCGCCGAGCGCCCGGCCGACCGTGGTCGGCAAGGCCCGCGGATCGAGGTTCACGGCGATCAAGTCGCCGGCCCAGGTCACCGTGACAGTGCCGATGTCGGGCTCGATGTCCACGGTGTGCGGCCGGCTCAGCGCGGCCTGCACAAGCTCGCGGGTCCGCCCGATGTCGGCGTCGATCTCCTCGGACAGCGCGTAGATCTCGTTGTAGCTGGTCACCACGTCACCTGCTGGTCGCCGGGCTCGTCGTCGAGGAAGTCGATCTCGTCGAAGTCGGCCTGCTCGTCCGCGTTCTGCTGCGCGACGGGATGAGCGCCCTCGGCCGGCGGCTCACTGGGCGGTGGTCCGAAGGCCGGCGGCACGAAGGACGGCGGCCGCACAGCACGCGGCACAGGCTGTGGCGGCTGGAGAGCCTGGGCCGCACCGGTCTGCGCGGCCATCGCGGCCCGTGCCTTGGCGCAGCGCACCGCCTCGACGATCGCGGCGCTGAGCGCCGGCGCGTCGTCAGGAGTCCGCCGCCGGTCAGTGATCGCCAGTCCCAGCAACACACCCGTACCGTCCACAGTGGCCTGCACCTGGCCGTCACGGGAGGTCTCGGTCAGCCGCACACCGGCCAGCACCTGGCCGGCCTCGACCAGCCGGGCCCGCAGCTGCGATGTGTCGACCGGCTCGATACCCAGCGACCGCAGCACATCCTCACTCATCAAGCACCCGCTCCCCAGAACACACGCGGTGACTATAAGGCACACGCACGGTGAGCGGGACCGAATTGGCGAAGGGCCCGCCCGCGCCGGGCAACCAGCGCGCGGGCGGGCCGGGTGGAGATCGTGAGCGATCCGGCTCGCGGGCTGGGGAACCCGTCGAGCCGGACGGCGCCGGCGAATGGAGGCGAAGCGCCCCTCGCCTCCTCCCCCCTACGGGCCGCCGGCACGACCTCACGACCGTCCAGGCGTCCCAGCATTCCACCAAAGCCAACTCGCAACACCGTTACCAGTGGCACCATCACTCGAACAGAAGCAAGCCGCTGAGTCGGGCCCACTCAGCAATTGGTTGGCTGATACACCCAGCTCACGGTCAGTGAATCGCTTCGAGCCGGTGCGAAAGGTTGCGCACGACAGGCTCCAGCTGGTTTCACCAGTCGTATCCGTGTCCGCGCCACCTCAGTTAGGCTCGGCGGATGGGGACACCAGGCGAGCCGGGGCCGCTGGCGGCGAAGATCCAGGCGTTGTTCGCCCGACAGCTGCGCCCCGTCTCCGACCACCAGCACGCCCGCGACGTGGCCGCCGCCGGCAACCCGCACGTCCCGCGCCGGCGCATCGAGTACAGCCACAGCGCGGTGGCCCGCGCCATCGGCTCGACCGACACCTACGTCACCCAGCTGCGCTACGGCCAGCGGGACAACCCGAACCTCAAGCTCATCCAGAAGCTGGCCGACTTCTTCGGGGTCGACGTCACGTACCTGGTCAAGGACGAGATCCCGGTCGGCGACCTGCCGCTGTACCTGAAACAGCCGTCCGTGCGGGACCGGGTGAACAACCTGTTCGACAAGGTCCGGCCGAACGGGCCGGCCGCGCCGCCGTACACCGACGACGCGGTGGCCGCGGCGATCGGCGTGGACGTGGCGCAGCTGCGCCGGGTCCGCGACGGCTCCGAGGACGACCCGGGGCTCAAGCTGCTCCAGGCGCTCGCGGAGCACTTCGGCGTGCCCGCCGCCTATCTCACCGACACCGACGCCAAGCTGATCGCGAGCGTGTCCGAGCAGCTCGACCTGCTCGCCGACCTGATGCCGATGGCCGCCCGCCAGCTCGGCGACACGTCATCGCTCAGCGTGCTCGCCGCGGTGCTGCGTCACGTCCGCGAGCGCGACGCCGAGCAGGCCGGCGAGCCCGAGGCCTGAGCCGAGCACCATTACTTGGGGGTATTCCGTTGCGTTTCACGTCGTGGTTGCGCCGGGGCCACCGGCAGCGGCAGGTCACGCGGGCCGTCCGGGACCTGCTCGCGGTCGTGCCCGTCGGCACCGACCTGGAGGAGTTCGTCCGGCGGCTGGCCGCGTCCCGCGACCGCCCGGTGAGCCTGGTGCCGTTCTGCGAGGTGGTGCCGGACGTGGCGGCGCCGTTCTCCGGCCTGTGGGTCAAGGCTCCCCGGCTCGACTGCATCGTGTACGACGACACCGCGCCGCAGGCCACCCAGCGCCACGCCGTGTTCCACGAGGTGGCGCACATGGTGCTCGGCCATCTGTCCACAGAGGACCTGGGCGGCCTGCAGCTGCGGCTGATGTCCGCGCTGCTGCCCGATCTCCAGCCGGAGGTGATCCAGCGGACCGTGCGGGCCGGGCTGTGCCGATCCAGCTGCGGCTACGTGGACGAGTAGGAGGAGGCGGCCGAGCGGTTCGCCACCGAACTGGCGCTGCGCGTGTCGCGCGCCCACCTGATCCACCCGATCCCGCCGCCGGACCCGGCCGACCTCGAGGTGATCGCCCGCTTCATGTCGACGCTCGGACCGCGGACGTGTAAATGAACACGGCGCATCAATGAACACGCCCATGAACCTGGCGGCCGCGGTGCCGATCGGCGCGGCGACGTCGCTGATCGCCGTGATCACCGTGCTGCACCGGCTGGCCCAGGGCGGCCGCACACCCCAACTGCGGGCGTTGGCCCTGGGCGCGCTGTTCGCCTTCGCCGCCTCGGCCGTGCGCATGCCGTCCGTGTCGGCCCACCTGGTCGTCGGCGATGCCAACATCACCTGGCCGGCGCACATCGTCACCGGCATCATGTGCCAGTACTTCATGCTCTGCTACGTCTACTTCACACTCGACGAGCCGGAGGTGTCGGCCCGGCGGATGTCCCGGCACCTCAAGGGTGTGCTGATCTCCTGCACCGTCTTCATCGGGTTGTTCGCGCTGGCCCCGCACGCGCGGGACTTCGACTTCGGGCCGCAGGGCCGGTTCATGGCCGGCGGCCCGGCCGACTCGCCGGTCGGACCGATCACCTGGCTGCTGCTGGCCGGCTATCTGGTGTACCCGTTGCAGGAGCTGGTGCGGGTCAACCTGCGCTGGGCCCGCAAGGCCGCGTCGATCCGGTGGCTGGCGATCACGCTGTGATCTACTCGCTGGGCGCGCTGATCTCCATCATCACCGACGTGCACGTGGCCGGCTACCAGATCGCGTTGCTCAGCGGGGTCGTGCCGCCGTGGTCGCAGGGACAGGTGGAGAGCTGGCCGATCGCCGTCGCCGGCACGTGCACGATGCTCGGGCTGTCGGCCATCGGGCTGTACTCCGTGCTGACGTCCAGCCCGTACCTGCAACCGGTGCGGAACGTGTTGCACAGCATACGATTGTGGTGGCAGTACTGCCGCGCCTACGTCGCCCTCTATCCACTGTGGTCGGAGCTGTGGCGCACGCTGCCGGCCGAGGCGCTCGACCCGTCCCGTTCCCGCCTGGCCGACCTGTTCCGCCTGCGGGCCAAGCACAATCTCTACCGCCGCACGATCGAACTGGCCGACTTCCAGCAGTCGCTGCGCCGGTTCACGCCGCCACGGACCTACCTCGACGCCGAATCCACCGGCCGGGAAAGGGGGTTGACCGGTGACGTGCTGGACGCCGCGGTCGACGCCGCCGGCCTCGCGGTCGGCCGGGCCGCCTGTCTGGCCAATCGGCCCCGGCGGATCGCGGCGTCTGTGCCGCCGGCCAGCCGCACCGAGGACGGCACGGCGGCGCAGGAGGCGCGGCGCTGGCTGCTCATCTCCGACCTGTACTTCCACTCCCCCGTCGTCGCGGAAGTCCTGGCCGCGCCGGCGGCGGTGCTCGAGCGAGGAGACGTTTCTTGAAGGTCCTGGTGGTTGGCGGCACGGGGTTTGTCGGCCACCACATCGTCCACACGCTGCTCGAGCAGGGACACGAAGTTTCCGTGCTGGGCCGCACCCCGTCGGAGCACCTGCCGGCGCGGCCGTCTTCCACGCCGGCGACGTGAACCGGCTCACCGACGAGGAGCTCACCTCGTTACTGGCCGGCCATGACGGCGTGGTGCATGCCGCGACGGCCGCGGTCTACTCGCCGCTGGACGTCGACACGACCGCGTACTACCGCGCCAGCAACGTGGAACCGGTGGTGCGGTTGGCGGCGGCGGCCCGGCGCGCCGGGTGCGACCGGGCGGTGCTGCTCGGCAGCTTCTACGCGACGATGCACCGCGAGCGCCCCGAATCCCTTGTGCTCGGTGGAAGTCCCTACATCCAGAGCCGGCTCGAGCAGGCGTCGCTGGCGCGGCGCGCGGCCGGCGACGAGATGTCGCTGGCCGTGCTGGAATTGCCGTACGTCCTCGGGCACACGCCCGGCCGGTTCTCGGCGTTCGTGCCGCAGCTGGAGCAATTGGCCCGGGGCAAGGGAGTCGTCGTCTACCCCGGCGACGTGGCGGTGGCCGCGGTGTCGGAGGTGGCCGCTGCCGCGGTGCCGCGCTGGACAAGCGCGCCGACGGCGATTTCCCCATCGCCACGGCCAATGTGGGCTGGGCGCGCCTGATGCGCGGCTTCGCCGCAGCGGGCGGCCATGCGCCGCAACGGGTCTGGCGGCTCAGCCGACGGGAGACCGCGCTGTTCGTCCGGTATCGCCTGCTCCGCACCCGCAAGGACGGCGTCCGGGTGGGGCTCGACCCGGCCATGATGGGCCGGCTGCACGCCGACGGCATGACGGTCGACACCGAGGCGGCGGTCCAAGCGTTGGGCATCACCCACGCCGACCTGGACCAAGCGATCCGGGACACCGCTCGCGACTGAGCTCGGCATATTACCATCAGTAGCGGCTCGCAAACCATGAGTTGGTGGTCACAGTTGCGCCGTGTGGACGAGCCGTTACCGAGGGGTAGATAGTTCGTATATGCAACCAACTGGGGAAGCCAAGCTTCGCACATATGTCAATGAGGGCCGCCTGGCCGAGGTGCTTGCCGCCGACCCCTCGCTGCGGGCCGCCATGCCGGAGCCGGCGGCCAGCGCGGTGATCAGGAATGCGAGCACTCCTCTACACCGTCAGGTCGAGACCGCGCTGACCGCCTACGCGGACCGTCCGGCGCTGGCCGACCGGGCCACCGAGCCGGTGCTGGATCCCGCGACCGGCCGCACCACGCTGCGTCTGCTGCCGCGCTACGACTCCATCACCTATCGCGAGGTGCGGGACCGGGTCGCCGCGATCGCCGCGGACTGGCGCGAGCACGGGCTCGAACCGGGCGACATCGTCTGCACACTGGGTTTCACCAGCGGCGACTACACCGTGGTCGACCTGGCCTGCCTGCACAGCGGCGCGGTGGCCGTGCCGCTGCAGAACTCCGCGACCGCCGCGCATCTGAAGCCGATCGTCACCGAGGCCGAGCCGGTCATCGTCGCCACCAGCATCGAACTGGTCGAGCTGGCCGTCGAGGCCACCGCCGAACTGGCCTCGCTGCGTCGCGTGATCGTGTTCGACTACCACCCCGATGTCGACGACCAGCGGGAGATGTTCGAAGCGGCGCAGCGTCGTCTGGCCGAGAGCGACCGCCCTGTCGTTCTCGACTCGCTGACCGACGTGCTCGCCAGCGGCCGCACTCTGCCGGCCCGACCGGCCCACGAGTGGGACGCCGACGAGCTGGCGCTGCTGGTCTACACCTCCGGCAGCACCGGCGCGCCCAAGGGCGCGATGTACCCGGCGCGGCTGGTCGGCGGCCTGTGGCGGGGTTGGTTCCTGGAGGACGGCGCCCATCCCGCCATCGGCCTGAGCTACATGCCGATGAGCCACGTCGCCGGCCGGGCCATGCTGATCAAGTCGCTGTCCAACGGCGGCACCACCCACTTCACCGCGCGCAGCGACCTTTCCACGCTGTTCGAGGACATCGAGCTGGCCCGCCCGTCCGAGCTGATGCTCGCGCCTCGGGTGTGCGAAATGCTCTACCAGCGGCACCGCGGCGAGGACCTCGCCGAGCTGCGCCGGACCTTCCTCGGCGGGCGCGTGGTCTGGGCCGCCACCGGCTCGGCGCCGCTGTCGGCCGAGACCGCCGCGTTCGTCACCGCCTGCCTCGGTTTCCCGCTCATCGACGCCTTCGGCTCCACCGAGGCCGGCGCGATCATGATCGACGGCGTGGTGGCGCGGCCGCCGATCATCGACTACCGGCTGGACGACGTGCCGGAACTGGGCTACTTCCACACCGACAGCCCGTATCCGCGCGGCGAGCTGCAGCTCAGGACGGCGACGATCATTCCGGGCTACTACAAGCGGCCTGAGCTCAACGCCGAGTTCTTCACCGAGGACGGCTTCTACCGCAGCGGCGACATCATGGCCGAGACGTCACCGGGCCACCTGGTGTACGTGGACCGCCGCAAGAACGTGCTCAAGCTGTCCCAGGGCGAGTTCGTCGCGGTGTCCAAATTGGACGCTCTGTACGCGGCGAGCCCGCTGGTGCGGCAGATCTACGTCTACGGCAGCAGCGAGCGGTCCTATCTGCTCGCCGTGGTCGTGCCGGCGGACGGCGCGTCGCGTTCGGACATCGCCGCCTCGTTGCGGGAGATCGCTCGCGAGGCCGGGCTCAACTCGTACGAGATCCCCCGCGACTTCCTGATCGAGACCGAGCCGTTCAGCACGGAGAACGGGCTGCTGTCGGACATCCGCAAGCTGATGCGGCCGCGGCTGAAGGACCGCTACGGCGATCGCCTCGAAGAGCTGTATGCCTCGCTGGCCGAGCGGGAAACCGGTGAGCTGGAGCAGCTGCGCCAGGCCGGGCGGCAGCAGCCTGTGCTGACCGCCGTGCTGCGGGCCGCACAGGCCGTGCTCGGCAGCTCCGCCGGCGTGCCGTCGCCCGACTCGCACTTCACCGACCTCGGCGGCGATTCGCTGTCCGCTCTGACGTATTCCACCCTGCTCAAGGAGATCTTCCAGGTCGACGTGCCCGTGGGCGTCGTCATCAGCGCCGCGAACACGCTGCGCCGGCTGGCCGAGATCATCCAGTCCGAGGTGGCGTCCGGCTCTTCGCGGCCGACCTTCGCCACCGTGCACGGCGGTTCCGAGGCTCGCGCCGCCGATCTGAAGCTGGCCAGGTTCATCGACGCCGCCACCCTGGCCGCCGCCCCCTCGCTGCCGCTGCCTTCCGGTCCTATCAGGACTGTCTTGTTGACCGGGGCCAACGGCTACCTCGGCCGGTTCATCTGTCTGGAGTGGTTGGAGCGACTGTCTTCCGTCGGCGGCAAGCTGATCTGCATCGTCCGCGGCCGTGACGCCGCCGCCGCGGCCGCACGTCTCGAGGACGCCTTCGACAGCGGCGATCCCGCCTTGCTCCAGCACTACCGCTCGCTAGCCGCCTCGCACCTCGAAGTCCTAGCAGGCGACATCGGGGAGCCCGACCTGGGCCTGGACGCCCAGACCTGGCAGCGCCTCGCCGACACCGTCGACTTCATCTCGCACCCCGCCGCCCTCGTCAACCATGTGCTGCCGTACGACCAGCTTTTCGGGCCCAACGTCGTCGGCACCGCCGAGCTCATTCGGCTGGCTCTGACCACGCGGCTGAAGCCCATCACCTACCTGTCCACCGTCGCCGTGATCTCCGGCGACGCCGCGATCGCCGACGAGGATTCCGACATCCGCGTCACCAATCCCGTGCGCCCCATCGATGACGGCTACGCCACCGGCTATGCCACCAGCAAGTGGGCCGGCGAGGTCCTGCTGCGCGAGGCGTTCGACCTCTGCGCCCTGCCCGTCGCCGTCTTCCGTTCCGACATGATCCTCGCCCACAGCCGCTATCGGGGCCAGCTCAACGTTCCCGACGTCTTCACCCGGCTACTGCTCAGCCTCATCCTCACCGGCATCGCCCCCGAGTCCTTCTATCTCCCCGATTCCGGCCCCGCCCACTACGACGGCCTGCCCGCCGACTTCACCGCCGAGGCCATCACCGCCATCGGCGCCGAGACGGTGTCCGGCTACCGCACCTTCAACGTGCTCAACCCCCATGCCGACGGCATTTCCCTCGACGTCATCGTCGACTGGCTCGTCGAGGCCGGCAACCCCATCACCCGCATCGCGGACTACGGCGCCTGGTTCACTCGCCTGGAGCAAGCCATCCGCGCCCTCCCCGAACTTCAGCGCCAGCACTCCCTACTCCCCTTGCTGGCCGCCTTCGCGGCGCCTTCCGTGGCCGTCAACGGCGCCGGCGTCCCCGCCACGCGCTTCCAGGCCGCCGTCCAGGCCGCCAAGATCGGTCCCGACAAGGACATCCCCCACATCACCGCCGACCTCATCCGCAAGTACGCCGACGATCTCCGTTCCCTGGGCCTGATCTGACCCCCGCATCGGTCCGGCCTGGCATGATCCAGGCCGGAACCGATTGGGGTGAGGGATTGGCCACGACCCGTCAGCGCTGGACCCAGCTGGAACGCCGCCTGTGGACCGCCGTCCGCCGCCGCGACACCGTCGACGTCCGGGACGCCAAGATCGATCCCGTCCACATCTGGGGCCCGCACCGCACCGTGCGCGCCGAGGTCATCCGCGAACTCCTGCTGGCCGGACCGGCCCCGATTCCCGGCCATCTCGGCGGCCTTCGCCTCATCGGCGCCCGCATCACCGGCGTGCTCGACCTCTCCCCCAGCACCATCGCCCAGCCGTTCGAGTTTCTGGAGTGCTGGTTCGACGAGCCCGTCGACCTCGCGCTGACCCGCACCCAGTCGATCTTCATCCAGGACTGCCGGCTGCCCGGTCTGCGGGCGCACGGGATGCACACCGAGGGCGGCGTCTATCTCGACGGTCTGCAATGCACCGCCATGCTGGACCTCACCGGCGCCCACATCACCGGTCTCCTGAGCCTCGACCGAGCGCGATTGTCCGATCCCGACGGGGTGGCCCTGATCGCCGACGGGGCGAACGTCGGCAACTCCGTCTCCTGCCGCCAGGGGTTCAGCGCGGTCGGCCGGGTCCAGTTGATCGCGGCGCGCGTCGGCGGCACTTTCGATCTGGACACCGCGACCGTCACGAACCACTCGGGCGACGCCGTCGTGGCCGACGCGGCCACGATCGAGGCCAACCTGTTCGCCGGTGACGGTTTCCGGGCCGTCGGGGCGGTCGCGTTGCGTGGCGCGTCCATCGGGTGTGACGTCATCCTGGCGAACGGCGTGTTCGAGAGTGCTGACAGTTTCGCACTGCAATGCAATGCCATCCACGTCCACGGACAGTTCGTCGCGGTGGACAGCATCGTGTCGGGCGGGTTGTCCATCGTGAACGCCCGCGTCGACGACCAGATCGCGCTGAGCGGGGCAGTCCTGTCCAACCCTGGTGGTGACGCCTTCAACGGGGATGGTCTGCAGGCGGTGGGATTGTTCTGCCATGCCGGTCTGCGGGCGGAAGGGGAATTCCGGCTGTACGGCGCCCGGCTCAGCAGCCGACTGAGCTTCGACGACGCCGTCCTCCGCAATCCCGGCGGGCTCGCGCTGATCCTCGACACCATGGCCGCCGATGGCGGCATAGTGTTCAACCGATGCCATGTCGAAGGTGAGACACGCATGGCCGGCGCCCAGGTCCACGGCGACATCGAGCTGGGCGACACAACCCTGGTCAACAATGGCAACACCTTCACCGCCGTAGGCGCCGACATCACCGGCAATCTGTCCTTTCATTCCGGCTTCGCCAGCACCGGCCACATCGACCTCAGCGGCGCGCGCGTCGGGGGCCAGCTGTCCCTGGTCGGCGTCACCCTGCACAATCCCGAGCAGGACGTGCTGGCCGGCTCCCTGCTGACCGTCGGCGGAGACATCTTCGCGGCCGAGGACCTCACCGTCCGCGGCACGATCGACCTGGCCCGAGCCCGGGTCGGCGGCACGATCGGCCTGACGACCGAGAACATCGTCGGGACGGTCAACCTCGGCGAGACGCGTGCGGACGGCTTGCAGCTGGTGGGCCGGGCGGATGGCCGGATCTCACTGATCGGCATGACCGTCCGGCTGCTGCACCACGAGCCCGAGCACTGGCCCGATGCCGGCAACTTCGGCATTCAGAACCTGACCTACACCGCGCTGCTTCCGCTCGGCGTGCCGGTCCGCTGGTGGCTGGAGTGGGTGCGCCGAGGCCTTGCCGACGGCTACCATCCCCAGCCCTATGCCCAGCTCGCCACCACCCTTCGCAACGACGGCAACGATCGCGACGCCCGGATCGTTCTCCTTGCGCGACAACGGCATCGGCGGCGCGGGTCGCCGTTGCGGAGCAAGCCGTGGGGATGGTTGCAGGACATTGCCGTTGGCTACGGCTATGTGTCCTGGCGAGCGGCGTGCTGGCTGGCGGTGCTGTGGCTGACGGGGTGGCTGTACTTCCGCACCCAGCACCCGCTGCCGGCTCAACCCGGCGGCTCCACGACCGACTACCAACCGGCGCTCTACGCCCTCGACCTGCTCCTGCCGGTCCTGAGCATCGGCCAACGCAACGCGGTCCACTTCGCCGGGCCGGCCCAGCTGGTCGCGGTGCTGATCACCGTGTGCTCCTGGATCCTGGGCATTGCGGTGCTGGCCGGCCTGACCAGGGCATTGACCCGGAACTAGCTGAACGAGCAGCCGGGGTTGGGGGCGTCGATGGCGACGGGCTGGCCGACGGGGGCCTCGTAGAGAACCTCCAACACCACGGGAGTCGACCCCAGGTTGCGTCCGATGTGGACGTAGCCGTCGCCGGGCTCCTCCTGGATGAACTGGCCGGGGCGGTACACGCCGTCGACGGAGCAGTCGGACATGTTGTGCGTCAACACGCCCTGCTTGACCCACGCGCGCACGGGGCCGGGGTGGTAGTGCCAGCCGGTGGCGCCGCCGGGCTCGAGGGTGATCTCCTTGAAGACGTAGTCGGTGTTGCCGGCCACGTGGTCGAACAGCGTGACCGCCGAGATGCCGTGGCCGGGGGTGGCGTTGGCGGTCGCGGGCAGCAGGGCGGCCGACAGGCCGAGGGCGGCGGCGGTGGCCAGCAGGGCTCTGCGCATGGGAATCGTGCTCCTCGTGATGGCTAGGACGTCGCCGCCAGTGAAGCAAGCCGGGCCCCGGCCGTGGCACGTTCGGCCGAATCAGTGCCCTTTCGGACGACGCCGCGTCGGGCGGTGAGCCACCGGTCACGCTCCGGATTAAGCATACTCATTGCCCCGAGACCTTGCATTCAGCGCCCGATCGTTCATACTCATCGACAATAAGTATGCTTCATCCACGGAGCGAGGGGTCGAACAGTGGGGGACAGCGCGGAACGGCAGGACGACAGCACGAGCGACCGGTACCGGCCGGGCTACGAGCTGGTGGCCGAGCGGCTGCTCCAGCACATCGCCGAGCAGAACCTGCGCCCGGGCGACCGGCTGCCGACCGAGCAGGGCCTGGCCGACCTGCTGGGCACGACCCGCAACCAGATGCGCGAGGCGGTGAAGGTGCTGGCGGCGATCGGCCGCCTGAACGTTCGGCGCGGCGCGGGGATCTTCGTGGCGGCGGACAAGACGCTGGCCGAGGAGGAACTGGCCCACTTCCAGCCGACGGACATGGCCAACGTGTCGATGCTGCTGGACTTCCGCCGGCTGATCGAGACGGAGACGGCCCGCCGCGCGGCCTCGCTGGCCACGCCGATCCAGGTGCGCAAGATCCGCGAGAGCGCGGAGGAGTCGCTGGCTCACGGCGCGGCCCAACAGGTCCAGGCGTTCGCCGACGCGGACAAGCAGTTCCACGACGCGGTGGCGATCGCCGCCGACAACATCTTCCTCCAGGCCAACGTGGTCAACGTGCGCCGCTTCGCCGCCCAGACCGACACCCTGTTGTTCCACGGCGACGTGCCCGGCTCGCTGGAGGTCGCGGGCCACCAGCACGTGGCCATCGCCGAGGCCATCGCCGAGGGCGACCCGGACCGGGCGGTGCAGCTGATGGCCGCCCACATCGACACCACCCAGCGCCAGTTCGAACGCAAGATCCGCAACCGGATGTTCAAGATCGACTGATCGCGAGAACCAGGACCACGCCGCGAACCCGGCGTGGCGATGCCCCCTGCCCGCAACACTCCACACTGGACGGACATTGAAGATCACGCACGTCGAGTCGCATCGGATACAGGTGCCGGCAACCGATCCGCCGTTCCACTGGCGCGACGGCCTCGCCGGCAGCCCGGCCAAGGGCGACGGCGCGGTGCTGCGCATCGGCACGGACACGGGCGTCGAAGGCGTCGCGGTGTTCGCCCGCCCGGGCGCGGCGGTGCTGCTGGACGACCTGGTGGATCGGCTGTTCCGCGACGAGCTGATCGGCCAGGATCCGTTGCGCCGCGAGTGGATCTGGCACCGGATGTGGGAGCTGGACCGGATCCACGAGTTGCCGCTGCCCACCCTGGGGCTGGTGGACATCGCGCTCTGGGACCTGGCCGGCCGGCTCTACGACCAGCCCGTGTGGCAGGTGCTCGGCGGCTATCGGGAGGCGATCCCGGCCTACGCGTCGACGTCCACCTTCGACAGCACCGAGGAATTCCTCGACGTCGCCGACCAGTGCCTCAAGCTCGGCTACCGCGGCATCAAGCTGCACGCCTGGGGCGACGCCCGCCGCGACGCGGCGCTGTGCCTGGCCCTGCGGGAGCACGTCGGTCCCGATGTGCCGCTGATGTACGACGGCTCGGCCGGCTTCGACCTGCCCGACTCCGTCTACCTGGGACACGCGCTGAGCGAGGCCGACTACCTCTGGTACGAGGAGCCGATGCGCGAGTTCAGCGTCACGGCGTACGGACAACTCGCCCGGCAGGTCCGGGTGCCGCTGCTGGTGGCCGAGACCTCGGACGGCGCCCACATGAACTCCGGCGACTTCATCGCCGCCGGGGCCGCCACGTTCGGTGTCCGCACCGGCACCACGTTGCGCGGCGGAATCACCGGCGCCATGCGGACCGCGCACCTGGCCGACGCCTATCGGCTGCGCGCGGAGGTGCACGGCTCGGACATCCCGAACCACCACCTGTGCATGGCCATCCCGAACACCACGTACTACGAGTCGCTGGTGACGTCGACGTCCGTCCGGCGGGAACGCCACGTGGACGCCGAGGGGCTCGTCCACGCCCCGACCTCGCCCGGCATCGCCCTCCCGGCCGAATTCGGCTACGGCGCCACCCTGTCGCCGTACGTGGAGCGCGCCGCCTGATCGTTTTCCACCCCGCCCCGAAGGACCGACAATGACGTCACACCAGCGCCGCTTCGTCCGCACCCTCACGGCCGTGCTCGCCACCGGCGTGCTCGCCGCCGCCTGCGCCAGCGCGGATCCCAACGCCGCCACCGAGACCACGGCGGCCAGCTTCACGCCGCAGCCCCAGGACGCCAACGCGAAGATCACCGTCTGGGCCGACTCGACCCGGTTGCCCGCGGTGCAGGCCTACCAGAAGGCCAATCCGAACGTCCAGATGGACGTCGTCACCTACGACGGCTCGGCCGACGGCTCCACCTATCTGCAGACCAAGGTGCAGCTGTTCGACCGGACCGGCAGCGGCTGGCCGGACGTGGTGTTCGCGTCGCCGACCGATGTCACGTGGGCCTCGCAGCCGACCGGCCCGAGCGCGCAGGCGTTCGCCGCCCCGGTCGACGAGGGCCTGGTGGCGGCCGGCACGTTGAAGAACTTCGCCACCGGGTCCCTTGCGCCGTGCCAGTTCGACGGCCACACCTACTGCCTGCGCAACGACATCGCCCAGGTCGTGCTGTGGTACAACAAGTCCCTGCTGGACCAGTTCGGCTACCAGGTGCCGACGACCTGGGAGCAGTACCAGGCGCTGGGCGAGAAGGTGGCCCGGGAGCACCCCGGTTACCTGGTCGGCGCGATCGGCGACACCAACTCGCACGAGTCGTACTTCTGGTCCGCGCAGTGCCCGGCCCAGCAGCTGACCGACGCCAAGACGCTGCGGTCCAACCTCCAGGATCCGCACTGCACCAAGATGGCCGGGCTGCTGGACGACCTGATCAAGGCCGGATCCGTGTCCAAGCAGGGATTCTTCGGGCAGGGCTTCGCCAAGGACAACGCCGGCAAGGTGTTGATGGCCTACGGCCCGTCCTGGTACGGCAAGTACCTGTTCGACTCGGCCTTCAAGACGCCGGCCGGGCAGCTCGCCGCCGCGGCCCCGCTGAAGTGGCAGGGCGAGTCCCAGACCTACACCGGCAACGTCGGCGGCGGCGTGTGGATGATCTCCTCGCACAGCAAGAACCTGAAGGCCGCCACCGCGCTCACCACCTGGCTGACCACCTCGGACGACAACCTCAGGGGCGCGCCGACCTACCCGGCCTACTCCCCCGGCGCGAAGGCGTGGCTGGCCAACCCGGCCAACAAGGACTACTTCGCCACCGACGTGTCCGACGTGTTCCAGCAGGCCGCCAACGAGGTCTGGACGGGTTGGGGCAACACGAAGTTCAGCGACGCCACGGCGTGGTCCAGTGTCGTGCTGCCGGCGGTGACCGCCGGCAAGACGCTGACCGAGACGCTTCCCCTGTGGCAGAACGAGATCACCAGCGAGGCCAAGTCCGTCGGATACACGGTGACCACGCAGTGACGGCTCTGGACACCCCACTCGTCGCCCCGGCTCGCCGCGCCGCCACGCGGCGGGCTCGGGCGGGGATCTCCGGCCCGCTGTTCGTCAGCGGATACGTGGTGCTGCTGCTGGCGTTCGGCGTGCTGCCCACCCTGTACGCGGTGTACCTGGCGTTCACCAACCTGCGCGGGCAGTTCACCGGCCTGAACCAGTTCGTCCGGGTGTTCCAGGACTTCCGGTTCTGGCCGGCGTTCGGCAACATCCTGGTGTACCTGGTGTTCTGGCTGCTGCTCATCGTGATCTTCACGGTGGGCGTGGCGGTGGTGCTGCGCAGCCGGATGCCGGCGACGCTGTCCGCGACGCTGCGGTTCCTGTACTACATCCCGGGTGCGCTGGCCGGCGTGGCCAGCGTGCTGGTGTGGCTGTTCGTGCTGGACCCGTCGGTGAGCCCGGTCGGCTGGCTGCTGAGGTCCTTGGGTCTCAACACCTTCGCCGAGGTGCTGGCGCCGGGCCAGCTGCCGCTGATCTTCGCGTTGATCGCGTTCTGGACCGGGGCCGGCGGCTGGATCGTGGTGATGTACGGGGCGCTGAACAACATCCCGCAGGAAGTGCTGGAGGCGGCCCGGATGGACGGCGCCGGCCCGTGGCGGCTGGCCCTGCACATCCAGATCCCGATGATCCGCAAGTGGATCGTCTACATGGTGATCCTGGCCTTCGCCGCCGGCACGCAGCTGTTTGTCGAGCCGCAGCTGCTCCAGACGGCCTCGCTGGGCCGGGTCAGCCCGACCTGGTCGCCCAACCAGCTGGCCTACTCCTACGCGTTCCAGCACGGCGACTTCAACGGGGCCGCCGCGATCTCCCTGGTGCTGCTGGCGATCGGCCTGATCGGGGCCGGGCTGCTGGTGACCAGGTCGGGCCTGTTCAAGGTGGATGAGCAATGAAACGCGTCGTCGGCGTGACCGTCGTGTCGGTGGTCCTGGTGGTGCTGCTGGCCTTCTTCGTGCTGCCGGCGCTGTGGCTGGTGCTCGCGCCGACCAAGACGGCCGGGCAGCTGGCCGGCGAGTCGCCGCTGTCGTTCGGGTCGCTGGCCAACGTCGGCCTGGCCTGGCAGCACCTGACCAGCTTCGAGAACGGCGTGCTGTTCGTATGGTTGCGCAACTCCGCGGTGTACGCGGTCGGCGCGCTGATCGTCACACTGATCACCAGCATTCCTGCCGGCTATGCCTTGGCTCTGACCAGGTTCCGCGGCCGCAAGCTGCTGCTCACGGTCACGTTGATCGTCATGATCATGCCGTCGGCCGCACTGGTGCTGCCGGTGTTCCTGGAGCTCAACCTGGTGCACCTGATCGGCACCGCGTGGTCGATCATCCTGCCGTTCTCGTTCTACCCGTTCGGCGTGTACCTGGTGTACATCTACTTCGCCACCAGCCTGCCGCGCGAGCTGCTGTCGGCGGCGCGGCTGGACGGGGCCTCGGAATGGCAGATCTTCACCCGGATCGCGCTGCCGCTGGCCACGCCGGTGGTCGGACTGGTGGCGTTCTTCAGCTTCGTCGGCAACTGGAACAACTTCTTCCTGCCCTACCTGGTGCTGCCCAACAGCGACGCGTTCCCGATCCAGGTCGGCCTGAACCAGCTGCTGTCGTCGACGCCGTCGTTCAACCCGGTCGCCGGCGCCGGCCTGAACATCACCAGCCCCGAGCTGGCGCTGGCGATCATCGTCGCGGTGCTGCCGGTGCTCGTGCTGTTCCTGTTCTCCCAGCGCACCCTCGTGTCGGGGATGCTCGCCGGGGCCACCAAGGAATGATCGATCAACCCCTTCTCGACCAATGACGTCTCGGGAGTGTCCATGCACCACCGTTTCACGGGCGCGGCCTTAGCCGTGCTGCTGGCGGCCGGCGCGGTCGCCGTGTCCACTTCGGACGCCGTGGCGGCGTCCGGCACCACCTTCTACGCGGCGCCCGACGGCCAGGGCTCGGCCTGCACCCAGCAGACCCCCTGCTCCCTGCTCACCGCCCAGGGCAACGTCCGCAAGGCCACCGCCTCGATGTCCGCCGACATCACGGTGGTGCTGGCCAACGGCACCTACCGGCTGGACAAGACGTTCAGCCTCGACGCCGCCGCCGGCGACTCCGCGACCGGCGGCCACACCGTCAGCTACCAGGCCGCGCCCGGGGCGCACCCGGTGCTCAGCGGCGGCCAGCAGGTCAACGGCTGGAAGCAGGGCACGGGCGGCGTCTGGTCGGCCAACGTGCCGGCCGGCACCGACACGCGGCAGCTGTACGTGGACGGCGTGCGGGCCAATCGCGCCTCCGGGCCCGACCCGACCGGCTTCAGCCGGACCGCGACCGGCTACACCACCTCCAACGCGACCATCGCCGGCTGGCACAACCCGTCCGACGTCGAGTTCGTCTACGAGGTCAGCTGGACCGAGGTGCGCTGCGGCGTCGCCTCGGCGTCCGGCACGACCATCACGATGAAGCAGCCGTGCTTCGACAACTCGACCAAGAAGCCCTACGGCGTCAACATCGACCAGCCGTCCTATGTGGAGAACGCCAAGGAGCTGCTGGACAACCCCGGTGAGTTCTACCTGGACAAGCCGTCGCACACGCTGTACTACCTGCCGCGTGAGGGGCAGGACCTGCGCAGCGCCGACGTCGAGATCCCGCGCCTGCAGACGATCGTCCGGGGCACCGGCACGGCGTCGAACCCGTTGCGCGGCTTGAGCCTCAAGGGCATCACGGTGCAGTACGGCGGGTGGACGGAGTCCAGCGGGCCGGACGGCTTCTCCGAGGTGCAGGCCAACATGCGGCTCACCGGGCCGAACGCCTGGGACCGGCAGGGCTCGTGCACCCGGTTCTCCCAGACCAATCCCGGCACCTGCCCGTACGGCAACTGGACCATGACGCCCGGCAACGTGGTCTTCGACCACACCGATGGTCTCTCGTTGCAGGGCAACATCTTCCAGCACCTGGGCGCGGCCGGCCTGCAACTGGGCCAGTACGTGCACAACTCGTCGGTCACCGGCAACACCTTCACCGACATCTCGTCCAACGGCATCGAAATCGGCAACGGCGCGGACGCGAACCCGAGCGACCTCAACGTGATCCCGGCCAACAACACCATCGCCGACAACTGGGTGCATCACGTCGCGGTCGAGTACACCGGCGGCGTCGGCATCTTCCAGGGCTACGCGCGGTACGACACCATCAGCCACAACCAGGTCAACGACGTGCCCTACAGCGGCATCAGCTCCAACTGGGGCTGGGGCTGGAACCCGAACACCAAGTCGGCCGGCAACAAGATCGTCAACAACCTGATCTTCGACCACCTGCAGACGCACATCGACGGCGGCGGCATCTACGTCGTCGGCGAGGAGGGCCAGTCCATGGACACCGGCCTGCTGATCGACGGCAACGTCGTGCGCAACGGGGCCGGCTTCGGGCACTCGATCTACACCGACGGCGGCAGCCACTACATCACCGAGACCAACAACGCCGAGTTCGGCAACGACACCAACTCGTTCGGCGGCAGCAAGGAGGCCGGCAACCCGTACGGGGACTTCGTGTTCACCGACGACTACTACGAGCACACCACGCCGGACTGGCCGGCCGGCGACCCCACCAACCTGACCGTGGCCAACATCCACCAGGTGTCCTACGACGGCACCGGCGTGCCCGCCTCGCTGCTGGCCAACGCCGGCCTCGAGCCGCAGTACAAGTCGCTCACCGCCGCGCCGGTCGGCAGCACGCCGCCCAACCTCGCCGCCGGCAAGCCCGTGCAGGCCCAGTTCCTCGACGGCAGCACGGCCCAGCTCCAGCCCGAGTCGCAGCTCTCCTATGCCACGGACGGCAATCCCGCCACCTACGTGCAGGCCAGCGGGCAGTTCAAGTGGCAGCTCGTCGTCGACCTCCAGCAGGCCCAGTCGCTGGGTTACCTCACGGTCGGCATGCCGCAGCCGCACTTCGCCACCGACTTCCACGTCGACGCCTCCACCGACGGCACCACGTGGACGACCGTCGGTTCCGTGCACGGCAGCGGGTGGGGCTCCGTCCCCGTCGATTTCGCCACCCCCGTGACCGCCCGATACCTGCGCGTCGTCACCGAGAAGCCCGACAACGGCGGCCAGCGCGGCGACCAGATGGCCATCAGCGAGATCGGGGCCTACGCCGCCGGCGCCACCCCCGACAACCTGGCGTTGAAGCAGCCCGCTCAGGCGTACTTCATCGACGGCACGCAGGCCCTGATGCAGCCCAACTCCACGCCCGCCCTCGGCACCGACGGGGACGTGAACACCTGGACCCAGGCGACCAACCGCTTCCGCTGGTCCTACCAGGTCGATCTCCAGCAGGCCCGGTCGTTCAGCGTGGTGTCGCTGACCATGCCGGCCGACAAGTTCGCCACCCGGTTCCACATCGACGTCTCGGTCGACGGCTCCACCTTCTTCACCGTCGCCCGCCGCGTCGACGCCGCCGGCGGCGTCACCGGGGTGCAGCTCGACCAGCCGGTCAACGCCCGCTACGTCAAGGTCGTCGCCGACCGCCCCGACGACGGCGGCCAGACCGGCGGCCAGATGGCGATCAGCGAACTCGCGGTGTTCGCCGGCAAGTAACCCCGAACCCCCGCGAGTCACGCTCTCAGACCCACCGAAATACGGTTTCGCGCACATCCGAATGTCACATGAGCGTCGTTGTTGCCTCCCAGAGGCACATCCGGACCGCATGTGGCAGGGTGCGTGCGGCCGGAACGCGGAATTCGGTGTGACGGTGGGCGGGGCACGCGGGGGTGTCAGGCATTCGGGCGAGAAGGATGGCGAAGCTTTGGGCAGATGCGGGGGTTTGTCATCGGCCGAGGCGTGTCCTGACCACGACACTTCGCAACTCTCAGTCCTCTGCGGACGTCGTGATCGTGGCTGCGCCCACACCAGGCGGGCCGCGCAGGTCAACGGGGCCGGGCCGCCCGCCGGTTGAGCAGGATGGCCCGCAGGCGCACGCTCGGCCGGGTCAGCGCGCTCGGGTGCCGCAGCAGGAAGGTGACCTCGTCGAACAGGCGGTTCAGGTCGTGGTCGTGCGCGGTGGCCATGGCGACCTGGTTGCTGAGCCACTGGCGGATCCGGTAGAAGCGCGGATACGGCCCGTGGACGTGCGGCAGCTGGAGATCGGCCGCGGTGGACAGGGACCAGGCGGCGTCGACGAAGACCTTCTGCCGGGCGAAGAAGCCCCGGGCGGGCCGCGAGAGATCGGGGCGGGAGCGCAGGAACTCCGACAGGCACGAGGCGTGCAGGGCGCCGGAGGCCATGCCCTGCCCGTAGATGGGATTGAAGGACGCGACCGCGTCGCCGACGGCGATGAGCCGAGCGGGAAGGCGCTTGAGCCGGAAGTAGTCCCGGCGACGGCTGTCGGGATGCCGATAGGTGCGCACGTCCTCGACGACATCACCGGCGACCGCGTGGGCGTACTCAGGGGTGAGCTCCTCGCGGCAGACCCGGACGAGGTCCTCGATGGTCTGCCCGGGCCGATGGTCGGCATAGCCGGCGACCAGCACGAGCCAGCGGTCGCCCTCGATCTGGCTGACCGAGGCGCCGGCGCTGGTGGATGACACCTGCGGCGAGTAGCCGTTGAGCACGAAGGTGTAGTCGGGCTCGTCGGTGCGGCGGAAGATGGCGCCGGCGTAGTTGAGGTCCACGGTCATGCGCTGCATCGGCGGCCGCTCCCAGCCGGCCTTCTCCAGCCAGTCGCCGAGCCGGCTGGAGCGGCCCATGGCGTCGACGACGAAGTCGGCCCGCTCCACGGTCTCGGCGCCGTCGGCCTCGACCCGGACGCCGGTGGCCGCGTCGCCGGCGAACTCCACGCCGGTGGCCCGTCCGACGATGGCCTTCACGTTGGGCAGGGCGAGCACGTGCTGGCGGATCCGGGCCTCGATGAACGGCCGGCTGGCGCTGAGCATCACCTCCTGAGCATCGCTCGACCGCGGGAAGCCGTCGAAGTACCGCCGCAGCCCACTGGGCAGCAGCGGCCGCCCACCGGTGGCGACGGCCTGCGCCATGAAACCGGGGAACCACCGCTCCAGCTGGATGAGCCCGCTGGGCAGCAGCGCGTGCACCTGACCGCCCTGCGGCACACCGGCCCGCGGCGCGGTGCTCGTGCCGGGGTCGTCCCGCTCGACGATGATCACCTCGCCGGCGTGGTCGGCCAGCACGCGGGCGGCCATCAGCCCGGCCACGCTGCCGCCCATCACCACGGCCCGGTCGAACAGGACAGGTGTGTCCGTCGGCGGCCGTGGATCGCTGAGCCGCGCGAAGACGGCGGCCGGTGAAGGCGACATGATGTTGTCCCCCAACGAATGCGACTCTGGTGCCAGCCACCTTACGCACCGCACGGGGAC
>DASWRQ010000304.1:0-17452 GCA_036403095.1 Kutzneria sp.
CCAGGGATTGCCCTTGTTCTCCAGGCCGCGGAACAGCGCGCCCAGCTCGGTCGGGAACTCCGACTCGATCATCACCTGGTAGCGCCGCATGTCCACGATGTGGTCGACGTGCTCGATGTCCACCGGGCACTGCTCGACACAGGCGCCGCAGGTGGTGCACGACCACAGCACGTCCGGCTCGATCACGCCGCCCTCGGCGACCAGCTGCACCGGCTCGCCTTCCTGCTGCCCCATGACATACGGCGCCCGGTCCAACAGGTGGTCCCGCAGGTCCATGATGACCATCTTGGGAGACAACGGCTTTCCGGTGTTCCACGCGGGACACTGGGACTGGCAGCGGCCGCACTCGGTGCACGTCTCGAAGTCGAGCATGCCCTTCCACGTGAAGTCCTCGATCTTGCCGCGGCCGAAGATGTCGTCGTCGCCGGGATCGGTGAAGTCGACCGGCTTGCCGTTCGACTCGACGGGCAACAGCGGGCCGAGCGCGTCGGGCAGCCGCTTGGTCGACACGTTCAGCGGCGCCACGAAGATGTGCAGGTGCTTGGAATGCACGACCAGCACCAGGAAGCCCATGATCACGGCGATGTTGCCGAGCAGGAACACCGTCTCGATCGCCGAGTTCACGCCGACGCCCAGCGGCGCCAGGGCATGAGCGAGGAGCCAGGTGGCGAACGGCCAGCCGCTGTCGCCGAACGGGAAGTGGCCGGTGTTGAACTGGCCGGCCCGGTACAGCAGCAGCGTCACCATCACGGCGGCGATCATGCCCAGCACCAGCCAGGCCGCGCCGGTGTGCGAGCCGTAGAACCGGGAGGCACGCTCCTTGCGTTCCGGCGCGTTGCGCACCCGGATCACCGCGAAGGTGGCCAGCGCGACCAGCACGGCGACGGTGAAGAAGTCCTCAAGGAAGCCGAGCCAGGGTTGCCGGCCGATCCACCAGAACGCGAAGTTCTCGTCGAACAGCGCCCCCCACGCCTCGACGATGGTGAAGAACAGGATGACAAAGCCCCAGAAGGTGAAGAAGTGGGCCACCCCGGGCACCGACCACTTGAGCAGCTTGCGCTGGCCGAACACCTCGCGCAGCTGGGCGGCCGCCCGCGCGCCGAGCCGGTCGGTCCGCCCGGAGGCGGGCTGGCCGGAACGGATGAGGTTGGCCAGCCAGAGCACCCGGCGGCCGGCGAGCGCCAGCCCCACGACGGTGATCAGCAGACCGAGGACGAGACGAACGATCAACGGGGCTCAGCTCCACTCCGGTCGGAACCAGCCGGCGTAGTACCGGCATGCCTTGCACGCGTAGCGCATCTTCCGCACCCGCCAGTGCCGCTGGTACAGCTCGAAGCCGCGCCAGGGGGCGGTGTGCAGGCCGAGCTGGTCGTAGTGCCGCAACGACGAGCTCGTGTCGCCGTCGAACTGCTCGGTGGCCCAGCCCAGGTGCGCGCGGCGTAACGCGACGCCGCAGTCGGGCAGCAGGTGCGCGTTGCAGAACCGGTGCAACAGCACCAGATCGGGCAGACCGCGGCCTGATGGCGAGTTGTCCAGGTAGTCGACGACGACGTGGCCAGGATGGAACTCGTCGATGTCGTCGACGAGCACGGGAAGTCCACAGTAGACGCACGGGTGCCGAAAGCCCCGCTTGACCGAGGACGCCGTTGTGATCAAGCCCACAGACCGGAGGTTACTGGCCAGTTGTGATACGCGCTACTCCCATCCGTGGGTCACTCAACGAGAGCGGGGCGGCCGAACGGCCGCCCCGGTTAGGTGGAACAGAGTAAAAGCGCAGCTCAGAGCGCTCGCAGCGCCTCAAGTGCCTTGTCGGCGTGCACAGCCATCCGCAGCTCGCTCTTGATGGACACGACCACCCGGCTGTCGGCGCCGATGACAAAGGTCTGCCGGCGGGTCAGGATCGGCCCGAACCTGCGCCGCACGCCGAACTGGGACGCCACCACCCCGTCCGGGTCGGACAGCAGGGGATAGTCGAACGAGTTCATGGCCGCGAACTCGCGCTGCTTGCCGACGGCGTCGGGGGAGATGCCGATCCGCGTCGCGCCGACGGCGTCGAACTCGGCCGCGAGGTCCCGGAAGTGGCAGCTCTCGGCCGTGCAGCCGCCGGTCATCGCGGCCGGGTAGAAGAACAGCACGACCGGCCCCTTGGCCAGGTACTCGGACAGCCTGCGGGGTTCGCCGTGGTCGTCGAGCAGCTCGAAGTCCGCGACCACGTCGCCGTTGTTCATCGGGTTCCTTCCGGTTTCGGCGGCAGCGGGAAGAACCCGCTGGTCCGCTGCACGTACTCGGCGTAACCCGGTCGCGAGCCCATGGCCCGCTCGGTCAGCGCCTTGCCGGTGCCCCTGGTCAGGAAGAAGGTCATGACCAGGGGCGACAGCACGGACAGCGCGCCGATCCAGTGCTGGCACGCCACGAGGAACAGACCCCACCACACCGTGGCGTCGCCGAAGTAGTTGGGGTGACGGGTGTAGCGCCACAGGCCCCGGTCCATGATCCGGCCCTTGTTCGCGGGGTCGGCCTTGAACCGGGACAGCTGCCAGTCGCCGACCGACTCGAAGACGATGCCGACGGCCCACACCGTCAGGCCGATCCAGGTCAGCAGCCCGGTCGAGGTCTCGTACTGGGCCGCCTGCACGGGCCAGGACACGAACCACATGATCAGGCCCTGGACCAAGTAGATCTTGCGGAACGCGTACCAGTGCGGGTTGCCGGTGGCGCGCTTCATCAGCGCCACGTAGCGCGGATCCTCCGGCCGGTGCCCGTTGCGCAGCTGGATGTACGTCGCCAGCCGCAGCCCCCAGATCACGGTCAGCGCCGTCACCAGCCAACCCGACCCCGAGACGATCAAGCCAACCACGGCGATCGCCGCGAAGCCCAGGCCCCACGCCGTGTCCACGCCGTCGTGACGGCCGCGAGCGACCGCCACGCCCAGCGCCACCAGCATCACCACCAGCACCGCGACGGCCGTGATGCCCAGGTTGGCCAGCAGACCGGCCAGATTCACGAGACCACCTCCCAGCCGCGGCGGGTCCGCGGCATGCCGCTGCCGCCGCCAGCGGTCGGCCGGACGGCCAGGATCTGGTCCACGCCCATCCGGTTCTCCTGGAACGTCAGCGCGCCGCCGGCGAAGTACAGTCGCCACACCCGCAGCTGCCCCTCGCCGACCAGCGCGGTCAGCTCGGCGGCCCGCTCCTCCAGGGTCCGCGCCCAGGCGTCCACGGTCCAGACGTAGTGCTCCCGCATCGCCTCGACGTCGCGCACCTCGAGGCCGGCCCGCTCCAGCATGGCGATGGTCTCGCCGACCGGCCGCATGTGCATGTCGGGGGCCACGTAGCGCTCGATGAACGACCCGCCGCCCGGAGCCTTCGGCGCACTGGCGGCCCGTGACATCTGCTGGAGCAACAGCCGCCCCTCGGGCTTGAGCAGTCGGAACAGCTGCGCCGCGTACGTCGGGTAGTTGCCGAGGCCGACGTGCTCGCCCATCTCGATGGTGCCGATGGCGTCGAAGCCGGTGTCGGGAATGTCCCGGTAGTCCTGGAGTCGCACCTCGACCTGGTCCTCGAGCCCGCGCTCGGCGATCCTTTCCCGGATGAAGTCGCGCTGCTGCGCCGCCAGCGTCACGCCGGTCGCGTGCACGCCGTAGTTCGCGGCGGCGTGCAGGATCAGCGAGCCCCAGCCGCAGCCGACGTCCAGCAGGCGCATGCCCGGCCTCAGGTCCAGCTTCCGGCAGACGAGGTCCAGCTTGTCCCGCTGCGCGTCCTCGACCGTGTAGTCCGGGGCGTCGGACGTCCAGTAGCCGCAGGAGTAGGCCATGTTCGGGTCGAGCAGCGTCCGGTAGAACTCGTTGGACAGGTCGTAGTGGTGGGCGATGGCGTCCCGGTCGCGCGACCTGGTGTGCTCGGCCCCGGACAGCCGGGCCTCCTCGGGCGGCGGCGCCGGCCGTGGGCCGATCACGCCCAGCCGCAGCGCCTGGCCCACGGCGGTCAACCGGTCGCCCGGTGAAAGTTTCACCTTGCCCAGCCCCTCGCGCCGGGCCAGGCCCCAGAACCGGGACAACCCGTCGCGGAGATCGCCTTCGACGTCGAGCTCGCCGGACACGTAGGCGCGGGCCAGTCCCAGCTCGTCCGGGTTCCAAAGCAGCCGGCGCAGCGCCCGCCGCGAGCGGATCACCACCGTCGGGGCGTCGGCCGGACCGGCCACGCTGCCGTCCCATGCCCGCAGCCGCACCGGCAGGTCGACGCCGAGGAACCGGCGCACCAGCGCCGCCAGGGTCTGGGCGATCGTCACGTTGGCCCCTTCTGTCACGCCGAGTTTTTCCGCGTAACCGGGTTCGCGCGGCACCGCCGACCGGTTCGGGTCAGGGCGTGACGAGATGGTCCACCAGCAGGTTCAGCGCCGGCAGCGCGTCCGCGACGGCCGCCCTGGCCTGCGGCGGGAGCTGGTCCAGGGCGGCGGAGATGCGCCGCTCGTGGGCCTGCTGCCACTCGGCCAGCTGGGTGCGGCCGGCCTCGGTGAGCGACACCCGGGCCACCCGCCGGTCGGACGGGTCGCTGTCGCGGACGGCCAGCCCGCCCTCGACCAGCTGCTGGACCAGGCCGCTGACGGTGTTGGGGGCGAGCCGCTGCAGCGAGGCCAGCTGGCCGATCTTGGCCGGGGCGTGGTCGGCCAGCGCCATGAGCAGCTCGACCTGGGCCATCGGCAGCGCTTCCCACGGATAGTCGGTGCGGATGCTGGTGCGCAGGGCGCGGCGAAGTCTGGTGACCACCTCGGTCAGGGTGCGCGCGTCGTTCGCGCTCGACGGGGCCTCGTGCTCGGGCGTGACCTGCGACATCGGCCAAGCGTATCCAGTGGTGACACGGACCATAGCCGTCCGTCCCAAAAATATGTCGGTCACCGAGATAATGTTGGGGCGTGGACACCGCGCTGCTCCGCCGCCTCGGCGTCGAACCGCCCCGTCCCAGGGCCCTTGCCGGCTGGCCGCACGCGCACTGGCTGGCCGTGGCCGCGGTCTGTCTCGGCGCCTTCATGGGGCAGCTCGACGCCAGCATCGTGACACTCACTTTTCCGGCCCTGAGCAGGCAATTCAGCGCCTCTCTGGCCGGTGTGCAGTGGGTCTCGCTGAGCTACCTGCTCACCTTGGTCGCGCTGCTGCTGCCGGTCGGCCGGCTGGCCGACTCCGCCGGGCGCAAGCTGCTCTACCTGTACGGCTTCGCCGTCTTCACGGCCGCGTCGGCGGCGTGCGGGTTCGCCGATTCGCTGCCGTTGCTGGTCGGGCTGCGGGTGGTGCAGGCCGTGGGCGCGGCGATGTTGCAGGCCAACAGCGTCGCCCTGGTGACGACGAGCTCGCCGCGGCGCTCGATGCGGGCGGCATTGGGCGTGCAGGCCGCGGCCCAGGCCGTTGGCCTGGCGCTGGGGCCGACGCTGGGTGGCGTGCTGGTGGCCGGCCTGGGCTGGCAGTGGGTGTTCTGGGTGAACGTCCCCTTCGGACTGCTCGGGATCGCGGCCGGTTGGTATTTGTTGCCGAGGACCCGACAGCGCACCGCGATGCGCTCCGTCGACTGGCCGGGCGTCGCCCTTTTGGGCACTTCGTCGACCGCTTTACTGCTCGGCCTTTCGGCTCTGTCCGGTTTGGACGCCCCGGTCTGGCTCGTAGTAATGCTTTTCTTCGCCGCCGTCGCGGCCGCTGTCGGTTTTGTCCTGAGGCAGCGTCGGGCCGCGGCCCCGATGGTCGATCTTGATTTGTTGCGGAATCCCGTGATCGCCGGTGGTCTGATCGCCGCGATGCTCGGATATCTGGTCCTGTTCGGGCCGCTCGTGATCATACCGATACTCGGCGGTTCCGTTGTTCGGGCCGGCCTGGTGCTGACCAGCCTGCCGGTCGGATTCGCCCTCGCCGCGACGTTCGGCGGCAGCCGATGGCCGGATCGGCGCCGGGCCATGGCCGGCGGCACGCTGGCCGCCGCCGCGTTGATTCCGTTGTGTCTGCTTCCTTTGACGGATCCGGTGCTGTCGACCGCATTGGCGGCGCTGGGTATCGGACTCGGCCTGTTCACGCCGGCCAACAACGCCACCGTGATGGCGGCGATTCCGGCTGCCTGCTCGGGCGTCGGCGGTGGCTTGGTCAACATGGCTCGCGGCCTGGGGACCACTCTCGGTGTCGCATCCGTGACACTGGCAATGCACGGGTCCGGTCCCCGAGCTGCCATGATCGTGTTGGTTGTCGCCGCACTCGGTCTGGTGATTGTTTCTCGGCGACAGCCAGCTTGACGGGCGTAAGGCTCAGGTAGTGAACTACCGCACCTAAGCCAATTCACAGTGGAGGCAAAACGGATGCGCACCGTCGTCGCCGTAGCCGGTTGTGCACTCTTGCTTGTCGCCTCCGCCTGCGGCAGCACCGGTTCCAACAGCGCTGCCACCGGACCCGCGACAAACACCGCCAAGCCCAAGGTCGGCGTGATCCTGCCGGACACGACCACCTCCGCCCGTTGGGAGGACTCGGACAAGCCACTGCTCACGTCCCAGCTCAGCTTCGCCGGCATCGAGCCGGACATCCAGAACGCGCAGGGCGACGAGAAGCGCTTCGAGTCGCTGGCCGACAAGATGATCGCCGAGAAGGTGAACGTCCTGATGATCACCCCGCTGTCCTCGGACGGCGGCGCGGTGGTGGAGCGCAAGGCCAAGGCGGCCGGAATTCCGGTCATCGACTACGACCGGATCAGCCTCGGCGGCACGGCCGAGTACTACGTCTCCTTCAACAACATCGCGGTCGGCCAGCTCCAGGCCGACGGCCTGCTGCAGTGCCTCGGCGCCAAGTCGGGCGCGTCGATCATCGAGATCGAGGGCGCGCCGACCGACAACAACGCCACCCAGTTCCACGACGGCCACGAGCAGGTGCTCAAGCCGCACTACGACTCCGGCTCGCTGCGCCTGGTGGCCAGCCGGGGCATCGACAAGTGGTCGCCGGACACCGCCGCGGCCACCTTCACCAGCCTGCTGGACAACAACGGCGGTCATGTGGACGGTGTGCTCGCCGCCAATGACGGCATGGCCGCCGCCATCGAGGCCGTGCTCAAGCAGCGCAACATCACCGGCGTGCCGGTGACCGGCCAGGACGCCACGCTCGACGGCCTCAAGGCGGTGCTGCGCGGCACCCAGTGCATGACCGTGTACAAGCCGATCGACATCGAGGCGGAGGCCGCCTCGCGGCTGGCCATCGCCCTGGCCACCGGCCGGCACGGGGACGCCGACGACCTCGCCACGGGCAACACCAAGGACCCGAAGGGCAACCGCGACGTCAAGTCCGTCCTGCTCGGACCACAGTCCATCAGCAAGATCGACGTGCAGGGCCTGGTGGCCAAGGGGGTCGTCAAGACCGGCGAGCTCTGCGGCGGGGACATGCAGAACGCCTGCGTCAGCGCGGGCATTCCCGTCCAGTAGCGGCGAACGCGATAGCCGTGAATGGTGGCCGGCCCTCGTCCCGATCGGGGCGGGGGCCGGCCGCGTGGATGGGGCCGGAACCTCCTGTGAGCGCCAACCCGTTGCCGCCTCGGCGCAGCGCGACGATCTCCGCGGCGATGGACACGGCGGTCTCCTCGGGGGAGCTGGCGCCCAGGTCGAGGCCGATCGGGGCACGAAGCGAGGCCAGCTCGCGGTCGGTCAGGCCGACCTCACGCAGCCGTGACAGGCGCTGTGCGTTGGTGCGGCGGGAGCCCAGCGCGCCGACAAAGGCCAGCGGCCGCCGCAGCGCGTCGGCCAGCAGCGGCACGTCGAACTTCTCGTCGTGGGTGAGCACGCAGACCACCGTGCGGGCGTCGGTGGCGGTACGAGCCAGATGCCGGTGCGGCCAGTCCACCACGACCTCGTCGGCGTCCGGGAACCGGGCCGTGGTGGCGAACACCGGCCGCGCGTCGCAGACCGTCACCTGATAGCCGAGGAACCGGCCCATGCGCGTGAGGGCGGCGGCGTAGTCGATGGCCCCGTAGACCAGCATGCGGGGCGGCGGCGACCAGGGCTCCACGAACAGCTCCAAGCCGTCGAACAACTGCCGTCCGGTGGCGGTGGCGTGCCGGACCAGGTCGGGATCGACGACCCGGTCGCCGACGACGCGATCGGCGAACACGGCCATGCCCTTGCCCAGCAACGACTGCGGGCCGCCGACCACGCGGACCAGCACCACCGGCTCGGGATCCGCGGCCAAGGCGGCGGCGATGGCCGGGGTGGCCGGCTGTACGAACACCTCCAGCTCGCCGCCGCAGGTGAGGCCGACGGCGAACGCGTCGTCGTCGGAGTAGCCGAAACGGTGCCGTTGTGACAATCCCGTCTGGAGCACCTCCCGGGCCAGTTCGTACACGGCCCCTTCCACGCAACCGCCGGAGACGCTGCCGAACGCCTCGCCGTCCGCGGTGACCGCCAGCGCCGAGCCCAGCCCGCGCGGCGCACTCCCGCTGACCGCGATCACGCTGGCCACGGCGAAACCCCGTCCGGACAGCGCCTCCGACAGCTCCCTCATCGCGACTCCAATCGGTTCCCGCACTATGCCGGGCTTCGCCGCCCAGCTCACGCCTGGTCGAGCAGCGTTCGAGCGGCTCTTTACCGGGCCAGTGCCTCGATGCCGGCAATGCCGAAGTAGGCGACGAAGATCGCCGCGATGAGGGCGACCAGCCAGTGCACCTCGCGCCACTGGCCCTTGCCCAGCTTGACCACCACGTAGCTGACGATGCCGGCGCCGACGCCGTTGGTGATCGAGTAGGTGAACGGCACGATGGCCATGGTCAGGAACACCGGGATGGTGAAGTCGCTGTCCTGGAACGGGATGTGCCGGCACTGCGCCATCATGATGCCGCCGATGATCACCAGCGCGGGCGCGGCGGCCTGCGCCGGCACGATGCCGGCGATCGGCGTGACGAGCATGGTCGCGCCCAGCAACGCGCCGGTGACCACGCTGGCCAGGCCGGTGCGGGCACCCTCGCCGACGCCGGCCGCCGACTCCAGGAACACCGTGTTGGGCGCGGAGCCTGTGCCGCCGCCGACGATCGCGCCGATGCCGTCCACCAGCAGGATCTTGCCCATGCCGGCGACCTTGCCGTCGCGGGTCATGCCGGCCTCGTGGCAGACGCTGGTGATCGTGCCCATGGCGTCGAAGAAACCGCTCAGCACCAAGGTGAACAGGAACACCGTGGCGGTGATCGCGCCGGCGCTGGCGAAGCCGCCGAACAGGTCGACGTGGCCGAACAGGGCGAAGTCGGGCGCGGCGACCAGGTGCGACGGCAGCTTCGGCGTGACCAGGCCCCAGTCCGCGCCGGGCCACAGGGCGTTGGCGGTCACGGCGATGACCGTGGCGACGACGATGCTGATCAGCACCGCGCCGGGCACCGCCCGCGCCATCAGCACGATCATCAGCAGCAGGCCGATCGCGAACACCGCCATCGGCCAGCCGACGAGGTGCCCGCCCTCGCCCATCCGCACCGGGACTGTGGAGTGCGCGGAATCCGGTGTCCGGGTGACGAAGCCGGCCGACACCAGGCCGACCAGGGCGATGTACAGGCCGATGCCGACGGAGATGGCGGTCTTCAGCGCCGCCGGGATCGCGTTCATGATGCGTTCCCGGATGCCGGAGACGGCCAGCACGACGATGCAGACCCCTTCCAGCACGACAAGTCCGAAGGCCTGCGCCCACGTCATGGTCGGCGCCAGCTGGAACGCGACGATGCCGTTCACGCCGAGGCCGGCGGCCAGGGCCAGCGGAGCGTTGCCGACCAGTCCCATCAGGACGGTCATGACGCCGGCGGCCAGCGCGGTCGCCGTGGTGACTTCGGTGATGGTCAGTCTTGCGCCGGTGATATCGGCGGAAGCGCCCAATATCAACGGGTTGAGCAACACGATGTAGGCCATCGCGACAAAGGTGGTGACGCCGCCGCGAACCTCGCGGGCGACGGTGGTGCCACGCTCGGCGAGCCGGAAACGTCGTGCCAACAGGGCAGTTGTGGGGCGGCGGTCGCGCAACTGGGTCATGACGTACTCCCATGCCGGTGGGCGCGCGCGGAACCAGGCCGTATGACTTCACGGCCTGATTTCGCGGGCGTTTAAGCGGGGGTGCTCCGGTCAGCACGCGCGGCGAGGATCAGTACTCGACGCGGTCGGTGCGGGAAAGCCACGCGGAGAACGGGATGTGGTGCTCCGCGGTCCTGACGTGCAGCACGGGGATCGGCCACGTCTGCTTGGGCTGTTCGAACAGGTCGTAGAAGTCGCGGTCGTTGAAGCCGGCGTCGGCGGCGTCGTCGCGGTCGGCCGCGAACACCACCCGGTCCACCCGGGCCCACAGCGAGGCGGCCAGGCACAGCGGGCACGGCTCGCACGAGGAGAACAGCACGCAGCCGGTGAGCCGGAAGTCGCCGACACGTTGGCACGCCTCGCGAATCGCCACCACCTCGGCGTGCGCCGTCGGGTCGAGCGTGGGCACGACCCGGTTCACGCCGGTGGCGATGAGTTCGTCGCCGCGCACGATGACGGCCCCGAACGGGCCACCGCCGGTGGCGACGTTCGCGGCAGCCAGCCGGACGGCCTCGTCGAGCCAGGCCTGGTCGGTGGCGGCTGTCGTGGTCATCGGGGGGTCTTCCCATCTGTCGGGTGGGTGGACGGGTCGGAAAAAGGTGCTGTGGTCAGGTGTTCCGGTCGGACCGGAACGCGGTTGAGCGCCAGGCCGGTGGCGGCGCGGATGGCCGCGACCACTGCCGGTGTCGACGAGATCGTGGGCGGCTCGCCCACCCCGCGCAGCCCGTAGGGGGCGTGCGGGTCGGCCAGTTCGAGCACGTCCACCGGCATCGGCGGGGTGTCGAGCACGGTCGGGATCAGGTAGTCGGTGAACGACGGATTGCGGACCTTGCCGCCGGACACCTGGATTTCCTCCATCACGGCCAGGCCGAGGCCCTGGGTGCTGCCGCCGTGGATCTGGCCCAGCACGGCCTGCGGGTTCATCGCCTTGCCCACGTCCTGCGCGCAGGCCAGCTCGACCACCTTGACCAACCCGAGCTCGACGTCCACATCGACGACGGCCCGGTGTGCGGCGAAGCCGTACTGCACGTGCGCGAACCCTTGACCGGTCTCGGGATCCAGTCCGGTGGTCGGCCGGTGCCGCCACTCGACGGTCTCCTCGATCGCGTCGTTGCCCAGCACGGCAACGATATCCGCCGCGCTGAGCTCCGAGCGGGGTTCGCCGAACCGGGACACGGCCAGCTTGAGCAGCTTCTCCCGGACCGCCTCGCAGGCGGCCTTGACCGCGCCGCCGGTGACGTAGGTCTGGCGCGAGGCCGAGGTGGAGCCGCCGTTTCCGACGGTGGTGTCGGCCGGGTGCACCATGACCTGGTCGATGCCCAGCTCGGTGCGGACGATCTGCTGCTGGATGGTGACCAGCCCCTGGCCGACCTCGGCCGCGGCGGTGTGGATCACGGCCGCCGGCTCGCCGTTGATGACCTCCAACCGGAGTCGGGCGGTGGAGTAGTCGTCGAAGCCCTCGGAGAAGCAGATGTTCTTGATGCCGACCGCGTAACCCACACCCCGGAGCACGCCTTCGCCGTGGGTGGTGTTGGAGACGCCACCGGGCATCGCCGTCAGATCCAGCGGTCCGCTATTGGCTGCCGGCAGCGGGCGTTCCTTGATGAGACGCAGGAGTTCGGCGACCGGCGCGGCGGAGTCGACGACCTGACCGGTCGGCATGACGCTGCCCTCGCTCATGGCGTTGCGCAGGCGAACCTCGACCGGGTCCATGCCCAGCGCCTCGGCGAGCTTGTCCATTTGCGACTCGTAGGCGAAACCCGCTTGCACAGCACCGAATCCACGCATGGCGCCACAGGGCGGGTTGTTCGTGTACGCGCCCCAGCAGTCGATGGTGACATTGTCCACATTGTATGGACCGATGCCCAGGGTGGCCGCGTTGGCCACCACTGCGGGGGTGCTGGAGGCATACGCGCCGCCGTCGAGGTAGATCCGGCACCGCACATAGGAAAGCTTGCCGTCCCGGTCGGCGCCGTGCTCGTAGTACAGCTTGGCCGGATGACGGTGCACGTGGCCGTAGAACGACTCCTCGCGGTTGTAGACCATCTTCACCGGCTTGCCGGTGTGTCGGGCCAGCAGACACGCGTGCACCTGGATGGACAGGTCCTCGCGGCCGCCGAACGCGCCGCCGACGCCGGCCAGCGTCAGCCGCACCTTGTCGGTCGGCAGGTCCAGCGCGAAGCAGATCTGCTTCTGGTCCACGTGCAGCCATTGGGTGGCCACGAAAAGGTCGACGCCGCCGTCCTCGGCCGGGATGGCCAGGCCGGACTCGGGGCCGAGAAAAGCCTGGTCCTGCATGCCGACCTCGTACACGCCGCTGACCACGACCTCGGCCGTCGCCCGCTGGTCGCCGCGCTCGATGTGCACCTTGCGGACGGTGTTGCCGCCGGGGTGCAGCAGCGGCGCCGCCGGCTCGACCGCCTCCTCGGCGTCGACGATCGGCGTCAGCACGTCGAAGTCGACCTTGATCTTCTTGATCGCCCGCCGGGCCGTCTCCGGGTGGTCGGCGGCGACCAGGGCGATCGCCTCGCCGTGGTAGCGCACCACATCCACGGCCAGCACCGGCTGGTCGGGGTGCTCAAGACCGTACAGGTTCGTGCCCGGGACGTCGTTGTGCGTGAGCACCGCGTACACGCCGGGCACCTTCAACGCCTCAGTGATGTCGACGTCGCGGATCCGGGCGTGCGGATGCGGGCTGCGCAAAGTCGCGCCCCACAGCATGTCCTCGTGCCACAGGTCCGACGAGTACGCGAACTCGCCGCGTACCTTCAGTGCGCCGTCCGGCCGGAGTGGGCTGTCGCCCACGCCGCCCGCCGAATTCCTGGTGGTGGTTTCCTTGGTGGGGGAGGTCATCGCAGCACCTCCGCGGCGTTGGCGAGATCACGGGTGATGGACTCGAGGTCGGCGGTGCGCAGCTCGCCGTCGGCGACGACGCTGCGGCCGCCGACCAGCAGCCGGTCCACCTTCGGCGCGGAGCTCAGCACCAGCGCGGCGACCGGGTCGGTGATGCCGGCGTGGTCGAGTCCGTCCAGCCGCCACACCGCGAGGTCGGCGACCTTGCCGGGCTCGATGGAGCCGATCTCGTGGTCGCGGCCGAGGCAGCGGGCGCCGCCCATGGTGCCCATCCACAGCGCCTCGCGAATGGTCAATGCCGTTGCGCCGCCCCGGAATCGGGCCACCAGCAGAGCCTGCTTGAGCTCTTCGCCGAGCCCGCCGGACTCGCTGGAGGCGGCCCCGTCCACGCCCAGCCCGACCGACACGCCGGCGTCCAGCAGCTGCCGCACCGGGGCCATGCCGGCCGCGATGCGGCCGTTGGACGTGGGACAGTGCGCGGAACCCGTGCGGGTCTCACCGAAGCGCTTGATCGCCTCGTCGGACAGGTGAATGGTGTGCGCCAGCCACACATCGTCGCCCAGCCAGCCCAGCTGCTCCGCGTACTGTGCCGGGGTACATCCGTTCTCGGCCAGGCACTGCTCTTCCTCGTCGACGGTCTCGGCGAGGTGGGTGTGCAGCCGGACGCCGTGCCGGCGGGCCAGCGCGGCCGCCTGTTCCATCAGCTCCCGGCTGACCGAGAACGGCGAGCAGGGCCCGACGGCGATGCGGATCAGGCCGAGCGGGTCCGGGTCGTGGAAGTCGTTGATGGCCTTTTCCGTGCCCAGCAAGGCCGCTTCGAGATCCTCGACGATGTTGTCCGGCGGCAGGCCACCCTGCGACTGCCCCCGGTCCATGGACCCACGGACGGCGTGCAGCCGCACGCCCAGGCGGCGGGCCTCGCCGACGAGAGCGCCGATCTGGTCGCCGCCGTTGTCCGGGAAGACGTAGTGGTGGTCGGCGATCGTGGTGCAGCCGGTCAGCGCCAGCTTGGCCATACCCGCCGCGCCGGCCGCCCGCGTGACCTCCTCGGTCAGCCGGCCCCACACCGGATAGAGCGTGGTCAGCCACTCGAACAGCTCGGCATCCTTGGCGTAGCCCCGGGTCGCCCACTGGTACAGGTGGTGATGCGTGTTGACCAGGCCCGGGGTGACCAGGCGGTCGGTCGCATCGAGGTAGTCGTGGTCCTCGGTCGGACGCTGGGCCGGACCGGGACCGACCTGGTCGATCAGGCCGTCCCGGATGACGATGTGGCCGCCGGCGTGCTCGGTGCCGTTGGCGTCGACGGTCGCGATGGCCGCGTTGTCGATGACGACAATACTCATCGGGTGGCCGCCAATCGCACGGCGTCCAGGATCTTCTCGTAGCCGGTGCAGCGGCACAGGTTGCCGGCCAGCGCCTCCCGGATCTCCGGGTCCGACGGGTTCGGCACGCGCTCGAGCAGATCGTGCGCGGCGACGACCAGGCCCGGCGTGCAGAAGCCGCACTGGACCGCGCCGGCGTCCACAAAGGACTGCTGCACGCGGTCCAGGTGCTCGCCCTCGGCCAGCCCCTCCACGGTCCGCACCTCGCGGCCCTCGGCCTGCCCGGCCGCGACCAGGCAGGAGCAGACCGGCACGTCGTCCATGTACACCGTGCAGGAGCCGCATTCGCCCTGCTCGCAGGCGTTCTTCGAGCCGGGCAGGCCCAGCCGCTCGCGCAGCACGTAGAGCAGGCTCTCGCCTTCCCACACGTCGTCGGCCTGCCTGGCCTCCCCGTTGACCGTGACGTTCAGGCGCATCGCGCGTAGTCCTTCCATGCCCAGGTGAGCGTGCGGCGGGCCAGCACGGACAGCGCGTGCCGGCGGTAGGCGGCGGTGCCGCGCACGTCGTCGATCGGCGTGGCCGCGGCCGCGACCAGCTCGCCGAAGCGCCGGGCCATCGCGTCGGTCAGCGGCTTCGGCGAATCCCACGAAAGCTCTTCGGCCGCGAACCGCTCGGCCTCGACCGCCCGGATCGGCGTCGGGCCGGCGGAGCCGATGCCCGCGCCGACCTTGTGGCCGTCCGGGTGCAGGGCCAAGCCGAACGAGCAGACCGCGATGACCATGGCGTTGCGCGTGCCGACCTTGCTGAACTGCTGCGGGCCGCTGCCGGTGGGCAGGTGGATCGCGGTGATCAGCTCGTCCGGCTCCAGCGCGTTGCGCTTCACGCCGCGGTAGAACTCGCCGATCGGGATCTCCCGCGTGCCTCTGGTGGATGCGACTTCCACGGTCGCGTCCGTGGCCAGCAGCACCGGGTGCGTGTCGCCGGCGGGGGAGGAGGCGCCGAGATTGCCGCCGACCGTGCCGCGGTTGCGGATCTGCGGCGAGCCGACCGTGCGGGAGGCCATGGCCAGGCCGGGCAGGCGGTCGCCCAGCTCGGCGATGACCCGCGCGTACGGCACGCCCGCGCCCAGCCGGGTGCCCGTCGCCGTGACCGACCACTCGGCCAGCTCGCCGACCCGGGTCAGGTCCAGCAGCGCGGCCGGCCGGCGGTGGTCGAAGTTCAGCTCCACCATCACGTCGGTGCCGCCGGCGATCGGCACCGCGTCCGGCTGCGCCGCCTTGGCCGCCAGGGCCTCGGCCAGGGAGTTCGGTCGTAGGAATTCCACGTGACGTAGTACACAGTCCGGCCGTGTCGGCGGCTAGCGGCGGACGTTACGAAACGCCGACCCGTTCGGGCGGGTCTTTTGGAGGATCCTCCAAGTACGCTGCTCGGCGTGCGCCTCGGAGAGCTGCTGGCCGACCAGGGACTCGGGCTCCGGCTGTTGGTCGGCGAGGCCGAGCCCGATCCGGAGTTCCGCTGGATCTACATCACCGACCTCCGCGATCCCCGCCGCTACCTGGGCGGCGGCGAGGTCGTGCTGACCGGCATGCTCTGGTACCACGAGCCCGCCGACGCCGAGGCCTTCGTGTCGGCCGTCGCCGAGATGGGGGTCGTCGCCCTGGGCGTCGGCACCGCCGAGATTGGGCCGGTGACCTTCGACGTCGTGGTCGACGCCTGCCAACGGCACGGCGTGCGGCTGTTCACCGTGCCGCTGGACGTCTCGTTCACGTCCATCACCCAGCGCGTCGTCTCGGCGCTGGCCGCCGAGCACGTACGCCGGTCCAGCGCCGTGCTGGAGCACCACCGTCGGCTGGTCGCCGCGCTGGGCGAGGGCGGCGGGCTGGACGGCCTGGTCGTCGCCGGGGCCGTGGAGCTGGGCGTGCCGTGTTGGGTGATCAGTCCGACCGGCCGGGTCGTGGCCGGTCTCGAGGAGTTGCCCGGCAGCGCCGCCATAGCTGCCGGCTTCGTAACAGGTAAACCCCAGGTTGGGTCTTACCGAGTGCTACCCGTCGGCACCGGCCATCGGCTCGCCTGCTGGGCCCTGGTCGTCGCCGACTGGACCGCCGACCAGCACGAGATCGCCGTCGAGCTGGCCACCCTCATCGGCTTGGAACGTTCCGCCCTCGCCGCCGGCCGCGTCGTCGAGCGCCGCGCCGCCACTCAGCTTTTGGCGCTACTGGCCGATGAGTCCACCCCGGCCGCCGACATCAGCGCCCGCCTCACCGCCGCCGGCTTCGACGCCGAGGACCGGTTGTGCGTGGTGTCCATGACCATCACCGGCGAGGCCGGTCTCGCGCTGGACGTCCTCGACGAGCTCGTCGACGGCCTCGTGACCGATGTGGACGGTGAAGCCGTCGCGATCACCTTGGCCGGCAACGACTTGCTCGACTCGTTGCGGGCCGGCGTCCGCGCCATCGAGTCCGGTCTCGGCCCCAGCCGCCTGGCGCTCGGCGTCAGCACCCCCGGCCCCGGTTCCCGCCTGCGCTCCTCCGTCGACGAGGCCCGCTACGCCCGCAACGTCGCTTCCCACGGTGTGAATGGCCATGGGGGAGCCCGCGCCGCCGTCGTGGCCGGCTCGGAGTTGGCTTCCCACCAGCTCCTCTTCGGCGCCCTGCCCGACGAGCTCCGCCAGTCCTTCTGCCGCCGCCTGCTCGGCCCCGTCCGCGCCTACGACCAGGAGCACCACTCCGAGTTGCTGGAATCGCTCCGGGTCTTCCTCGACTGCTCCGGTTCCTGGAGCCAGGCCGCCGCCCGCCTGCACCTGCACGTCAACACCCTGCGTTATCGCATGGGCCGCGTCGAGGAGCTCACCGCCCGCGACCTGTCCCGCTTCCCCGACCGCGTCGACCTCTTCCTGGCCCTGGAGCTGTCGCGGTAGCCCTCAGGGATCGATGGTCCACAACCAATCGATCTTCCACTGGCCGTCCTCCCGGTCCACCACGACGAAGGTGCGCACGGCCGTAGGGGGCCGGCCGTCCTTGTAGTGGGAGGTGACCGTGGCGTATGTGCGGTCGGGCGCGGGGTTGACATGGATGTCGCTGACGTCGACGGCCGAGTACCTGTCGCAGACCTGCTGGTACACGTCGAAGTCGGACCGGTACAGCGCGGCCTGCAAGTGGGCCGTGAACAGCTCCCAGGCGGCCTCGGGGTCGTCGGGCAGCAGGTTGTAGTAGTCGGCGATGGTGGCG
>DASWRQ010000305.1:0-10219 GCA_036403095.1 Kutzneria sp.
GACCCCCGCGCCGCCGCCGAGGCCCTGAAGTCCCGTCTCGCGTAGCCCCCTGTTCCGCTACGTGAGTGGCTCATGTGACCGCTGAAGTCACCTGAGCCACTCACGTAGAGCAGGAAAACACCCCGGCGGCCGGCGTTGCAGGGGAGCGCCGGCCGCCGGGGCGGTGGGTGGGCTTGCAGGGGGAGCCCACCGTGGGAATCAGCTCGTCACGAGCCGTAGTCCATAGGTGCTCAGCGCCGGGGCCACCGGGCTGAAGTACGTGGTGCCGCCGCTGGTGCAGTCGCCCGAGCCGCCGGAGGTGACGCCCTGGGCCTGGCTGCCGCTGATCCAGGCGCCGCCGGAGTCGCCGGGCTCGGCGCAGACGTTGGTCTTGGTCAGGCCGGTGACCGTGCCCTGCTGGTAGACGACGGTCTGGTTCTTGGCCCGGATGGTGCCGCAGTGCCAGCCGGTGGTGGAGCCGGAGCGGCAGACCGCCGCGCCGACGGCCGCCTCCGCGGAGCCCTTGACCGCGACCGTGCCGCCGCCGTTGGCCACGACGCCGGCCAACGTCCACTGTCCGCTGGTCACGTCGACCTTGCCGTAGTCGCCGCCGGAGCCGAAGTGGCTGCCGTTGATCCGACCGAGTGAAACCTGGTTGTACCCGGATGCACTACCGCCGCCGGCGGTGCAGTGCCCCGCGGTCACGAAGTGCTTGCCGCCGGCGGCGTCGGTGGCGCTGAATCCGACCGAGCACCGGAAGTTCGAGCCGTACCACGCGTCGCCGCCGCGAACGGCGTACAGCGGCCGCGGCCGCTGTGCCACGGTCTCCGTCCGGGCGGCCGCACCCGCGGTCCGGACGAACGCCGTGGTGGCCGGCGAATGGTCCAGAACCTGCACCACGACCTGGTCCGTCGGCAGGTCGACGTACCAGCCGACCACGCCCGGCGGCACCGGCTGCTGACGGAGTCCATCCGCCGTAGCCGTGAGTTGCGCGTCCGTTCGGGTGACAACCCTTGCCTCAACGCCCGACGCGCGCACGCGCGGCACAAATGTGACGTCAGTCACTGCCACCACGGCCTCGCCGGCCGCCGCGTCGAACCACGAGCCGGCGAAGATCGGCCCGAGAACTGTGCGCAGGGTTGCGACCTGCGCATCGGCACGATCCTGCCGGGCGAACGTGGCCATCGCCCGGGCGGGTGACAACCCCAGATCGCGCTGCAGAGCGGTCGCTACATCGGGTGATATGACCACACCATTCGTGGACGTATCGACAGAGACGGGCGCAGAGGCTGCCGCTGCCGGTACGCTGACAGTAGCGGCGAGGCCAATGGACAACAGGGCAGCGCCGGTGATCCGAGCCGCAGCAATGCGGTTCATCAGACGTCTCCCTCATCTTCGGATGCGGGGACTCGGGAGTGGCGGTTGCAGGGACCCCTTCCCGAGCCTTTCAGGGGGACGGGCGGTGGGGCGGCGGCAGGGGTCGCCCCACCTTCCCCCCACCTCTGACTCTCAGCCCGGGGAATCTGACGCTGTGCGTATTGCCGGGCGTCATACCGGGAGTCATACGGATGGTCGCTGCCACAGCCGCCAAATTCGCCTCCCCCAGAAGACATCCGATCCGTATGGGCACGCCGCCGAATGTCCTTCGGCGGAGAGTCCGATCGGGCGCAAAGCGTGTCACATGATCCGACCGCGTGGGTACGACGCGTAGCGGTTAACACTTGACGTTTAAGTAACGTCACGCATAAATGCTGTTCAATACCGCCGGCCGCGATCTGTTGCCCCTCCGGACGCTCCCGCGACCGTTCGTGCCAGCGGCGGCAGTCGGACTACCCGAAAAGGCCGCAGCCCGGTTGGCCCCTGGCGAACGGGGCCACGAGGAGCTAGATCACGCCCGGACGGGACCGGTCAGCCCCGTCCGGTTCGCCCCCAAGTCCACTTGTCGCCCACTAATTCGCGCCCGGCGGCGGATTGCCGCTCGTGCCGGTCGACTGCTGCCCGGTGGTCGTCGTGGTCGAGGTCGTCGTGCTCGTCGAGGTGGACGTGCTGGTCGACGACGACGGTGGCGGCGTGCTCGAGGTGGTCGTCGGCGTGGTGGTCGACGTGGACGTCTGGGATGTGCTGGTCGGCGCGGTGCTGGCCGGCGGCGGAGTGCTGCTCTGCCCCGGCTGCCCGAACAGCGCGCCGACGGTGGTGCGCTGGCCGTTGCCGGAGGTGGCGTGGCCGCCGAGCAGCTCGACACCGGTCAACGCACCCATGCCGAGCACGAAGGCGGCGGCGACCGCGGCGACCACCATCGGCCACCGGCGCCTGCCGGGATCCTCCTTGGGCGGCGCGACCGCGAGCCGCACGGTCTCGGCGTCGTGCGACGCGCCGACCGGCGGCTCCTCCATCCTGATCCGGGCCGTCACACGGCTGCGAGCGGCGTGAATGGAACGCTCGTACATGGCCGTGCCGACGGTGCCGACGATGCTGGCCAGCGCGGCGCCGGCCACGGTGCCGGCGACGCCGAGCTGAGACCCCAGCGCGGCCGCGGTCACGGACGCCAACGCGCCCGCCGCGACCTGGGTCGGCTTGATGTCCAGCGACTTCGTGCCCTGCTCCTTGCTCATCTCTCCCAATTCCTCCACCGCACCTACCAACGCACAAGACGTGGCAGACACTCCCGAGGTTGGACGATGGTGAGCACGAACACGCCTTTCAGTCCACTGTGGACACTCGCGTCGGCACCACGTGCGTCGGCGGACCTTCCACGCCGCAGTGCAGGCAATCGCCCAGATGCGGGGAATCCTCGACAACCTTCGGCGGAGTCGCCGACCCGAGAACCTTGTTGTCGATGAAGAACGCGGTCAAACCGCCCAGCACCGCGGCGATTGCGCAAATCAGCAGGGCCATCTGCCAGCCGGCGGTCAGCGCGGTCGGATCGCTGTACCGCTCGCCGGTGATGCCGGCCGCGGCGGGCAGCACGGCCACCGCGAGCAACGAACCCGTCCGTGCCACCGCGTTGTTCACGCCCGAGGCCACGCCGGCATGCCGGTCCGGCGCGGCGGCCAGCACGGTCGCCGTCACGGGTGCGACGGCGAGCAGCAGGCCCAGGCCGAACACCACGACACCGGGCAGCACCCCGGTCAGGTACGACGCCCCCGGCACGGCCCAGCGCAGCATCAGCATGCCCACGCCGACCAGGATCGGGCCGACGATCAGCTGCACCCGCGGCCCGATGCGCTGGGCCAACTTGCCCGACTGCGCCGACAGCAAGAGCATGATCACGGTGATCGGCAGCCCGGCCAGTCCGGCCAGCACCGGCGGGTAGTGCAGCGACACCTGGAGCTGCATGACCATCAGCATCATCACGCCGCCGAGCGCCGCGTACAGCAGGAACGTCAGCAGGTTGGCCACGGTGAACGTGCGGTTGGCGAACAGGTCCGGCGGCACCAGCGGATTGCGCTCGCGGAGCTGGAGCAGGCAGAACCCGGCCAGCGACGCCACGCCGACGACCAGCGCCACCAGCACGATCGGATCGCCCATGCCACGGGCCGGCCCCTCGACCAGCGCCCCGGTCACGCCGGCCAGCCCCAGCGCGCACAGCACGGTGCCGAGGACCTCGGGCCGGCCGGTCATCTCGGCGTCCTTGGACTCCGGCACGTAGCGCCGGCACAGGTAGATGCACAGCACCGCGACCGGCACGTTGATCAGGAAGGCCAGCCGCCAGCTCCAGGCCTGGATGAGCAGGCCGCCGACCAGCGGCCCGACCGCGGTGGCCACGCCGCCAAGGCCCGACCACGCACCGATGGCCCGGGCCCGGTCGTCGTGGGCGAAGGCCGACTGCAGGATCGCCAGCGAGCCCGGGGTCAGCAGCGCCCCGCCGACACCCTGCAGCACCCGCGCGGCCACCAGCACCCCGGTGGTCGGCGCGGCGCCGCACAGCACCGAAGCCAGGCCGAACCAGACCACGCCCACCTCGAACATGCGGCGCCGGCCGTAGCGGTCGCCGAGCGAGCCGGCGACGAGGATCAGCGAGGCCAGCGACAGCAGGTAGCCGTCGAGCACCCACTGCAACCCGGTGACCGATGCGCCGAACTCCGCGCCGATCTTGGGCAGCGCGACGTTGACGACCGTGCCGTCCAGCATCGCCATGCCGGAGCCGCACACGGTCGCGGCCAGCACGCCGCGCGCCTGCCCGCTGCCCCAGCGCACGCCGGTCGCCGGATACCCCATGGTGGTCATGGCAGCACTGTGTTCCCGGCGCCCGGGGCAATGCAAGCCAAGGTGGACGCGTGCACGACTTCGTGTCACTTCTGTCGGCAAATCCGCGCGCTCGCCCTTCCAGCCGGGCCGCGGCGTGGCTAGCGTCCGCCCCATGGCCGAAACGCGAGCACTGCGCAGTCACGGCTGGTTCGCCGACCAGGGCGTGCTGGGCTTCACCCACCGGTCCTGGCTGCGCAACCAGGGCCATCCCGATCACGCCTTCGACGGGCGGCCGGTGATCGGCATCTGCCAGACCGCCAGCGATCTCACGCCGTGCAACGCGCACCTGCGCGAGATCGCCGAGCACGTCAGGCGGGGCGTGTACGAGGCCGGCGGGCTGCCGATGGAGTTCCCGGTCACCTCGCTCGGCGAGATCCTGATGCGCCCCACCACGATGCTGTTCCGCAACCTGGTCTCGATGGACGTCGAGGAGACGCTGCGGGCCAACCCGCTGGACGGCGTCGTGCTGCTGACCGGCTGCGACAAGACCACGCCGGCGCTGCTGATGGGCGCGGCCAGCGTTGACCTGCCGACCATGGTGGTCGGCGGCGGCCCGATGCTCAACGGCCGGTTCCGCGGCGGGCAGCTGGGCTCCGGCACCGATGTCTGGCGGTTCGCGGACGCCCGTCGCACCGGCGCGATGTCCCAGGCCGACATGAACGCCGCCGAGGCGTGCATGTCCCGCTCGGCCGGCCACTGCAACACGATGGGCACCGCGTCCACAATGGGCTGCTGGGCCGAGTCGATGGGCCTGTCGCTGCCCGGCATGGCCGCGCTGCCGGCGGTGGACTCGCGCCGCAAGGCGATGGCCCACGTGAGCGGCAACCGGATCGTGGAGCTGGTGCGCGAGGACGTGCGGCTGTCCTCGATCGTCACGCGGCCGGCGCTGGAGAACGCGGTCGTGGTGAACGCGGCGATCGGCGGCTCCAGCAACTTCGCCGTGCATCTGCTGGCGCTGGCCGGCCGCCTCGGCGTTCCTTTCGACCTCGACGACCTCGACCGGCTGGGCCGGTCGGTGCCGCTGCTGGTCGACCTGATGCCGGCGGGCCGGTTCCTGATGGAGGACTTCTGCTACGCCGGCGGCCTGCCCGCGGTGCTGCGCGAGCTGGGCGACCGGCTGCCGCATCCGGACGCGATCACCGTCACCGGCGGCACGGTCGCCGAGAACGTCGCCGACGCCGAGGTGTTCGACCGCGAGGTGATCCGGACCGCGGCCGATCCACTGCGGACGGACGCCGGACTGGCCGTGCTGCGCGGCAATCTCGCGCCGGACGGGGCGATCATCAAGCCGGCCGCCGCGTCGGCGTCGCTGCTGCGGCACACCGGCCGCGCGGTGGTGTTCCACGGCGTCGAGGATCTGCACGCCCGCATCGATTCTGTCGAATGCGACCGGGACAGCGTCTTCGTGTTGACCGGCGTCGGTCCCCGCGGCTTCCCCGGCATGCCGGAGGTGGGCAACTTCGGCCTGCCGCGCAAGCTGCTCGAGTCCGGTGTGGACGATGCCGTCCGGATCAGCGACGGCCGGATGAGCGGCACCGCGTTCGGCACGGTGGTGCTGCACGTCGCACCGGAGTCCGCGGTGGGTGGTCCGCTGGCCCTGGTCCGCCACGGCGACGTCATCGAGCTTGACGTATCGCGGCGACGGCTGCACCTGGCCGTGGACGAGGCCGAGCTGGCGGCCCGCAGGGCGGCGTGGACGCCACCGCCCCCTGCCGCCGAGCGCGGCTGGGTGCGGCTCTACGTCGACCACGTCAGCCAGGCCGACCACGGCGCCGACCTGGACTTCCTCGTCGGTGGCTCCGGGGCGCCGGTGCCCCCGGGGAACCACTGACGAGTGGGCTCAGTCGGTCGGCCGGTTCAGCGTGGCCACGAACTTGTACCGGTCGCCGCGGTACACCGAGCGCACCCACTCCACCGGGTTGCCCTCGGTGTCGAAGGAGTGCCGGGACAGCAGCAGCATGGGCAGGCCGATGTCGGCGCCGAGCAGCTCCGCCTCCTCGGGGGTGGCCAGCGCGGTCTCGATGGTCTCCTCGGCGTGCCCCATCTCCACCCCGAACCGCTCGCGCAGCACCTGGTAGAGCGAGCCTCCGGAGCTGACGTAGCGCCGCAGCCCACGGAACCGGCCCAGCGCCAGATGCGTGGTCTCCAGGGCCATCGGCTCGCCGTCGGCCAGCCGCAGCCGGTGCAGGCGCAGCACCTTGGCCCCGGCCCGCACGCCCAGGTAGCGGGCCAGCTCGGCGTCGGCCGCCTCCTCGGAGGCCTCCAGCAGCCGCGAGGACGGCTGCCGGCCCTGGGCCAGCATGTCCTGTGTGTACGAACTGAGCTGCAGGCGCTGCGCCACCTTGGGTTCGGCGGCGAAGGTGCCCTTGCCCTGCACGCGCAGCAACCGGCCTTCGACGGTCAGCTCGGCAAGCGCTTGCCGAACGGTGGTGCGTGAGACGTCGAAGTCGGCCGCCAACGAGCGTTCCGTCGGTATCGGCGACCCCGGCGGCATGGACCGCAGCAGGTCGAGCAGGTGCCGCTTGAGCCCCCAGTACTTGGGCTCACGCTGCGCACGCGATCGCAGTCCGGCGTCGTTGCCGCCGGCCGGCGAGGTTTCGAGCATGGCCTCCTCCTAAAACTCCGCCACTCCCCAGCGAACAGGATGCCTTGTCAACCGCTGGCTGCGCGATCACACCCCCGGTCATTCGTCGGATGACTTTGCAACGGTCTCGCAACGACCTTGACATCGAGTGTGGCACGGCACACTCTTTTTCCTCATTGGTCTACACCAAATTGGTCTGCACCAGACGAGGTTGTCCGGCAGGTGAGCCGGGTTGGAGGGCGGAGAAAGTGCTGCGTAGAAAGTGGATCGTGGCGGCGGTGGGCGCCGCGGCGGTGTCGATGGTCGCAGCCGGCTGCGGCGGTGGTTCCAGCAGTGGCAGTGGCGGCGACAAGACCCTCACGGTCTGGCTGATGAGCGGCTCCGCTCCGGACGCCACGGTCGCGTCGATCGACAAGGACTTCGAGGCCGCGCACCCGGGCGTCAAGGTCAAGTACGAGGTCCAGCAGTGGAACGGCATCGGTCAGAAGCTGACCACGGCGCTGACAAGTGGCGGGCCGGATGTCATCGAGCTGGGCAACACCCAGGTCGCGCAGTACAGCTCGACGGGCACGCTGCTCGACGTCACCGACGCCGCGGGCGACCTGAACGGCAGCCAGTGGCTGTCCGCGCTCAAGGACGAGGGCGCCTGGCAGGGCAAGCAGTACGGCGTGCCGTTCTACGCGGCCAACCGCGTGGTCATCTACCGCACGGACCTGTTCCAGCAGGCGGGCATCACCGCGCCGCCCACCTCGAACGACGAGTGGCTGGCCGACCTGACCAAGCTCAAGGCGCTGCCGGGCGGCATCGACCCGTTGTACCTGCCGGGTCAGGACTGGTACGTGTGGCTGTCGTTCCTCTGGGACCAGGGCGGTGACCTGGCCACCAACAGTGGCGACACGTGGAAGTCGGCGATCAACTCGCCGGCCGGCAAGGCTGCGTTCGAGTTCTACAAGAAGCTCGGCGACACCTCCGGCTCGCCGGCGCCCAAGGACGCCGACGAGGCCACCCCGCAGCAGTCCGACGTGGTCGCCAAGGGCACCACGGCCAGCTTCATCGGCTTCGGCTACGAGCTGGCCGCGGTGGAGAAGGCCAACCCGGCGCTGAAGGGCAAGTTCGGCGCGTTCCCGATCCCGTCAAAGACCGCGGGCAAGACCGCGCCGGTCTTCCTGGGCGGCTCGGACCTGGCCATCCCGGCCAACACCAAGAACGCCGACCTGGCCAAGGACTGGCTGAAGATCGAGACCAGCGCCAAGTACCAGGGCCAGCTCGCCGCCAACGGCGTCGTGCCCGGCACCTCGACCGACAGCAGCGCGCTGGACAGCACCCCGACCGGCAAGGCGATGGCCGCGGGCGCCAAGAACGGCAAGGGCACCCCGACCACCCCGAAGTGGGCCGCGGTCGAGGCGGACAACCCGATCAAGGCCGCGCTGACCGCGTACCTGACCGGTCAGAAGAGCCTGGACCAGGCGGTCGCCGACGCGGACGCCGCGATCAACAAGTCGTTGAGCGCGAGCTGACCTGGTGTCGGTGACGACGAAGGCCGCGGTGCCGGCGGGGACCACCCCGCCGGCACCGCGTTCCACTGTGTCGGACGGTGGGTCGGGGATCGGCACGTTCGTGCGCCGGCTGTTCAGCCAGCGCACGCTGCCGTACCTGCTCCTGCTGCCGGCCACCGCGACCATCCTGGTGATGCTCGGCTGGCCGGTGCTGTCCGTCATCCTGACCAGCTTCCAGAAGCTCGACCTGGGTGAACTCGCCCGGGGCGAGGTCGTCTGGAACGGTCTGGACAACTTCCGGAGCATCCTGACCGACTCCGCCTTCTGGCTGGACACGCTGCGCACCGTGCTGTTCACCGCGGCCTGCGTGGTCTGCACCGTCGGCGGCGGCCTGCTGGTGGCCCTGCTGATGCGGCACGTGCACGGCTGGGTGCGGGTGGTGATGCAGCTGGCCCTGGTGCTGGCCTGGGCGATGCCGATCCTGGCCGCCACCACGGTGTTCCAGTGGATGTTCGACCAGAACTACGGGATCCTGAACAAGACCCTGGTCGCGCTGGGCTTCAGTGGCTTCCACCACTACTCGTGGTTCCAGACCGGGCTGAGCACGATGACCGTGATCGTCATCCTGATCACCTGGCAGGGCATCCCGTTCGTGGCCTTCACCCTGTACGCCGGCGTGCTCGGGGTGCCGGCGGACCTGTACGAGGCCGCCGGACTGGACGGCGCCACCAGCTGGCAGACCTTCCGCGCGGTGACCTGGACCGCGCTGCGGCCGCTGGTCAACGTGGTGATCTTCCTGTCCCTGCTGTGGGACTTCAAGGTGTTCACCCAGGTCTGGGCCATCCGTCAGGGCGGCCCCGACGGCGGCAGCCAGACGCTGCCCGTGCTCCAGTACCTCAAGGGCATCGCCACCAGCCACTTCGGCGCGGCGGCGGCGGTCAGCGTGATCATGATCCTCTGCCTGGTCGTGCTCACCGCGCAGAACCTGCGGCTGATGCTGCGCACCGAGGAGGTGGACTGACATGGGGCAGACCAAGAAGCGGCTGGTCTCGGTGGTGGGCCTGCTGGTCGCGCTGCTGTTCGCGTTCCCGATCTACTGGATGATCGCCACCGCGCTCAAGCCGGCCGACCAGCTGCTGTCCGACAGCTACGATCTGGTGCCGCTGGGCCTGACGTTCCAGCACTTCGTCGACGGCATCGGCAAGCAGGGCTTTCTCAACTCGCTGGAGAACAGCGTGATCGTGGCCCTGGCCGCGGTGGCCTTCGCGCTGGTCGCCGGCCTGCTGGCGGCGGTGCCGCTGGCCCGGCTGCGGTTCCGCGGGCGCAAGGGCTTCCTGCTGCTGGTGTTGGTCGCGCAGATGGCCCCGTTCGAGGCGCTGCTCATCCCGATGTTCCTGATGATCCGCTCGTTCGACCTGCTGCACGCCCTGCCCGGGCTGATCCTGGTCTACTTCGCGGCCGCCCTGCCGTTCACCGCGTGGACGCTGCGCGGCTTCGTCAAGGGCATCCCGGTGGACCTGGAGGAGGCGGCCATGGTCGACGGCTGCGGCCGGTGGGCGGCGTTCCGTCGGGTCACCCTGCCGCTGTTGGGCCCCGGCCTGGTCGCCACCTCGGTGTTCAGCTTCGTCACGGCGTGGAACGAGTTCCTGTACGCGCTGACCTTCCTGCAGAACGGCAATGTCACGCTGCCGGTGTGGCTGTCCAGCTTCGTCTCGGTGTTCGGCACGGACTGGGGCGGCGCGATGGCGGCGTCGACGGTGTTCACCCTGCCCGTGCTGATCTTCTTCCTGTTCGTGCAGCGCAACCTCGTCTCCGGGGTGACCGCCGGCGCCGTCAAGGGCTGAGTTCGCGGCCGGCGTGGTCTACCGTTTGGTCGCAGACCTTGTTCGGACCTGGGCCGCCGCCACAGGAC
>DASWRQ010000306.1:0-13339 GCA_036403095.1 Kutzneria sp.
GGCCGGCCGGCCGAGCCGCCGCTCCCCTATCGGACCCGGCCGATCGGCGTGCTGCCCTACGGCTACTGGGAGACCCGGCAGGTGCTGGTCGACGTCGCCTTCCCGCGCGGCCTGGTCGTCCGCCGCCGCGAGGACCTCGACCAGGCCCGCAAGCTGACCGCCCCGTACGTGCTGAAGGCCGGCTGGCTGGAGCACAAGAGCGACGCCGGCGGCGTCCGAACCGGACTGTCCACGGCGAACGCGCTGCTGGACGCCTTCGACAGGATGTCGGACCGGCTCGGGCCCGGCGAGTACGTGGTCGAGGAGCAGGACACCCGCCCCGACACGGTGGAGATCCTGGTCGGCGCCCGGCAGGACGCCGATTTCGGGCCGCTGGTCGTGGTCGGCGCCGGCGGCACGGAGACCGAGCTGCACCACGACATCGCCATCGAGCTGGCGCCGGTTTCCCTCGCGACGGCACGGGAAATGCTCGGCCGGCTGCGCTGTGCCATGCTGCTGCACGGCTGGCGCGGCCGACCGCCGGTCGACATCGACGGGCTCGCCGACCTGGTGCACCGGGTGTCGCTGCTGGTCGCGGCCTCGCCGCTGGTCGGCGAGCTGGAGCTGAACCCCGTCCGCGTCGGGCCGGACGGGCCGCTGGCCGTCGACGCGCTGATCGTCCCGACAACCCGGCAGCCGCAGCATGATCAGGAGGCACGTCGCGCATGACGATCCACTTCCCGGCCTGGCCGCTCACCGCCGAGCAGCGCCAGATCGTCCAGCTGTGCCGGGACTTCGCCGTCAAGGAGATCCGGCCGCGGGCCCGCGAGGTGGACGAGGCCGACGTGGTGACGCCGGTGGACCTGTTCCGGCTGGCCGGCGAGGTCGGCATCACCAACTTCATGCTGCCCGAGGAGTACGGCGGCGGCGGCTTCACCGACGTGTTCACGCGGTGTCTGGTGCAGGAGGAGCTGTGCTGGGGCGACCCCGGCATCGGCAACCTGTTGTGCTCCAACGGCTTCTTCGCCGACCCGATCCTGCGGCTGGGCACCGAGGAGCAGAAGAAGACCTGGCTCGGCCCGCTGACCGGCCCCGACGCCCCGATGACGGCGCTGGCCACCACCGAGCCGAACGCCGGCTCGGACGCGGCGTCGATGATCACCACGGCCCGGCGGGTCGAGGGCGGCTACGAGCTGACCGGCCAGAAGACCTGGATCTCCAACGCCGGCGCGGCCCGCTACTACGTGGTGTTCGCCAAGACCGACCGCAGCAAGCGGTCGGCCGGCGTGACCGCGTTCCTGCTCGAGCGGGACGCGCCGGGGCTGCGCTTCGGCGAGCCGATGCGCAAGATGGGCCAGCGGGCCATCGTCTGTCGGGAAGTGTTCTTCGACAACATCTTCGTGCCGGCGCACGACCGGCTCGGCGAGGAGGGCCGCGGCTTCCACGGTCTGATGGGCGCCTTGGACATCTCCCGGGTGGTGCTCGGCGCCGCCGCGGTCGGCGCGGCGCGGGCGGCCTACGAGTTCGCGCTGGACTACGCCCGTGGCCGCAAGCAGTTCGGCGTGCCGATCATCGAGCACCAGGCCGTCGCGTTCCGTTTGGCCGACATGGCCACCCGGATCGAGTCGGCCCGGCTGCTGGTGCACCACACCGCCCGGCAGATCGACGCCGGCCAGCGGGTCACCGGGCTGGCCGCGATGGCCAAGCTGACCGCGTCGGAGACGGCGATGTTCGTCACCTGGGCGGCCGTGCAGACGCTGGGCGGCTGGGGCTACTCGCGGGAGTTCCCGGTGGAGCAGTGGCTGCGGGACGTGAAGCTGGAGGAGATCGAGGAGGGCACCTCGGACATCATGCGGCTGGTGATCTCCCGCCATCTCTGACTGACGGGCCAGTTATCTATACTCGCGGTCACACCCACTGGGAGGAGTGACCGTGCCGCGTCCGAGTGTCAAGGCGGAGCGCAGGGCGCAGATCCTCGGCGCCACCTGCGCGGAGATCGCCGAGTCCGGCGTCCAGGACCTGCGGCTCATCGACGTGGCAAGCCGAGCGGGCGTCAGTTCCGGCACCGTCCACTACTACTTCGACAGCAAGCAGACCCTGCTGCACGCCGCCTTCGAGTACAACTACCGGCACTCGCTGGAGCGCCGCGCCGCCGTGCTCGCCGCCGGCGGCGATCCGCTGGAGCTGCTGACCCGGCTCGTCGACTCGTACGCGCCGCTCGACGCCGAGAGCGTCTCGGCCTGGCGGGTGTGGGCCGAGCTGTGGGTGCACGGGCTGCGCGAGCCGGCGCTCCAGGAGCTCAACGAGAGCATCTACGGCGACTGGCGACGGACCGTCGTCGGGCTGCTGCGGGACGCCCAGGACCAGAGGCTGATCGCCGACGGGGATCCGGTGCAGATGGCCAACACCGTGGTCGGGATGATCGACGGGCTGGCCATCCAGGTGCTGCTCGGCTCGCACAACATGACCGTGGACCGCATGCGCGCCACGTGCCGCGCGTACCTGAGCGGGCTCGCCGTCTAGGCCGCCGCTGCTTGATGATCACGGGTAGCGGTCAGCGGGAACCTCGCGGCGGACGGGCGGGCAGCTGCCGGGAGAGTCCGTCGACGATGAGGTGTAGGCCGAACCGGAACTCCTCGTCCAGGGAACTGGGCAGGAACGGGGCCGAGCTCACGGTGGCCGGATAGCGGGCGGGATCGAGGGACCGGCAGAACTCGCGGATGTCCTGGTTGTCCTGCGGTTCGGCGGTGTCGTCGGCGCGCAGCTGGATGGCGAAGCCGAGGACGTAGTGCGCGACCGCGGTGTAGGCCCTGGCCGCGATCTCGGGGGGAAATCCGCCGGCGAGCAGGGTGCCGATCGCGGCCTCCCGACCGGCGAGGCCGTGCCGGCCCAGCGGTATGTGATCGACGAACAGTGACACCACTTTCGGGTGGTCTTTGAGTGTGCGGAACAGCGCTTCGGCGGTGGCGACGAGCCGCTCCTGCCAGGTCGCCGTGAGCGCCGGGTCAGGAAGATGCCGTGGCACCTCGCCGAGCACGTGGTCCACGACGTGGACGAGGATCTCGTCCTTGCCGGCGAAATGCCGATACAGGGTCGCCGTGCTCGATCGCAGGCGCTGTGCCAGCATTCGCATGCTGAACTCGCCCGGCCCCACCTCGTCGACGAGTTCGAGGGCCGCGACGACGACGCGGTCGATCGGCATCGGGGGACGCCCCGGCCCCTGGTCGGCGCTCTTGTCCTGGCGCAGGCGGTCCAGCCACCACCGGGGACTGCCCGGCCGAAGAACTTTCTGACTCACGGCGCCCACCTTGCCCCACTCGCCGAGTGGCGCGGTTGTCGGACTCGAATCAGTATGGCTACACTGTAGCCGAAATACGACCACAGTGTAGCCATTATTGCCACGTGGTCCCCGACCGTGGGCGTCCCGTTCGAGGACCCGCACGGCACGGCGGACCTGCTCGCCGCCTGCTTCAACGGACCGGAGGTCCATCCGCATGACCGAACACGACATCGACGTTCTCGTCGTCGGAGCAGGCCCGGTCGGGTCGACGTTGGCGGCCGACCTGCTGCGGCGCGGCCTGCGCGTCCGCCTGGTCGACAAGGCGCCGCACGCGTTCGAGGGGTCCCGGGCCAAGGGGGTGCAGCCGCGCACCCAGGAGGTCTTTGAGGATCTCGGCGTGCTGGGCGACGCGCAGGCGGAGGGCGGCGAGTACCCGCTCATGGGCATCCACATCGGACCGTTCACGGTGCCGTGGCGGATGCAGGGCAAGCACAAGCCGACGGCGGCCGTGCCGTATCCGAACATCCTGCTGCTGCCCCAGTCCCGCACCGACGCCGTGCTGCACCGGCTGCTCGGCCACCTCGGCCTGCGCGTGGAGTTCGGTGTCGCGTTCGACGGCTTCGAACAGGACGACGACGGCGTGACCGCGACGCTCTCCACCGGTGAGCAGGTCCGCAGCCGGTACCTCGTCGGCGCCGACGGCGGTGGGAGCCTGGTCCGCAAGGCGGCCGGTCTCCGGTTCGCCGGGGAGACCGACGAGTCCGACCGGATTCTCATCGTGGACGCCGCGATCGACGGCCTGTCCCGCAACCGCTGGCATGTGTGGCCCCGCACCGGCGGCACGTTCGTCGGCGCGTGCCCGCTGCCGCACTCCGACCAGTTCCAGCTGATGATCCGGCTGAAGCCCGACGAGACACCGGAGGTCGACGAAGCCTCGGTGGCGGTCCGGTTCCACCGGCTCACCGGCCACCGGCTCCGTGACGTGACCTGGACCTCGGTGTTCCGGCCGAACATCCGGATCGTCGAGCGCTACCGAGCCGGCCGGGTCTTCCTGGCCGGCGACGCGGCCCACGTGCACACCCCGGCCGGCGCGCAGGGCCTCAACACCGGCGTGCAGGACGCCTACAACCTCGGCTGGAAACTCGGCCAGGTCATCGCCGGCGCACCGGACTCGCTGCTCGACAGCTACGACGCCGAACGGCGACCCATCGCCGCGCGGGTCCTCGGCCGGTCCACCGAGCTGTACGCCGGCATGGACAAGAACCCTGCTGCGAGCCTCAAGCGCGGTGACGAGGAACGCCAGATCGGGCTGTCCTACCGCGGCGGCCCGCTCGCCCCGGCCGACGGCGCGGCCACCAAGACGTTTCGGGTGGGCGACCGGGCACCGGACGCGCCGTGCGCCGGACCCAAGGCCGAGCGCCTGTTCGACGTCTACCGCGGACCGCAGTTCACCGTGTTGGCCTTCGGCCCGACCGCCGCCGAAGCCCTGCCGAACCTGGCCTGGCCAACCAGCGGCGCCGAACTACGCCGTTGCACGGTCCAAACCGGACACGGCGACGAACACGGGATCGTCGACACCAGTGGTCTGGTGTCCAGCAGCTACGGCATCACCGGCGACACTCTGATCCTGATCCGCCCGGACGGGTACGTCGGCAGCATCATCACCGCCGACTGGACGACCGCCTTCGCCGCTGCCGCCCGAACATTCGCCAAGGCGTGATGCCCATCCGCCACGTGCACACCAGCGACTCGCGCCGGCGGGAGCTGATCGGACACAGCCTGCCCATGCCGCTGCACGCCGCACCAAGCCCTAGTACCGCTGCGCGTAGTGCGTCGGCGTCTCGCCGAACATCTTGGTGAAGTCCCGCACGAAGTGCGCCTGGTCGGCGTACCCGAGCTCGGCGGCCAGCCCGGCCCAGTCGACCTTCGCTCCGGCGGCCAGCCGCTCGGTCACCTCGTGCAGGCGGTAGCGCCGGATCACCCACTTCGGGTTGATGCCGACGTACTCGGCGAACAGCCGCTGGAGTTGGCGGACGGGCCGGCCGAGCTGGGAGACGCGGCTGATCTCCGGCTTGGCGGCGATGGTGGCGACGATGTCGGCCGCTTCCTCGGCCTTCTCGTCGCGCTCGGGGCGATGCCGGCGCAGCATCTCCTCCACGGCCTCGATCGTCGGCGCCGCAGGGATTCCGTCGAAGATCTCCGCGGCCGGCAGCCGGCGGTCGGTGATCGTGGCGACGGATCGCCCCAGGAACGGCCGGAAGCCGCCGGGGCGGAAGGCCACGCCGACAACGGTGCGCTCCCCCTCCAGCACGCGAACACCGGCCTCGCTGCCGACGCCGGTGACCACGGCCGTGCCGTCGTCGGCGATGGTCAGGTTGACCCGGGGATAGGGCACGATCTTCTGCCGGTACGGCTCGGCGTAGGACCAGCTGACGATCCAGTAGTGGTCGACGAACGCGGCGAGATCCGGGGACGGCGGCGGGAAGTCGTGCTGCTGGAACCGACGCCACGCGCCGTGCAGCTCCCGCTCGTCCCGCACCGGCCCGATGCTAGTCGCGTTTGTTCAATACGGGGTCGCTCGTGTGGGTTTGACTGCGTCCATGCTGATCGAACGCGCCGCCGCGCCGCTGCTCGACCTGATCCCCGCACTGGAGCCGCATCTGTCGGCCCAGACGCCGTGCGCCGAGTACACGGTCCGTGGGCTGATCAACCACCTGCTGTTCTGGGCTCCGTCGCTGACCGGCGGCGCGACCAAAGAGGTGATAGCACCGCCGGACGCAAGGGAAGCGGAGCTCGATCTCACCACCGGCGACTGTCTGGCCAGCCTCGACGCGGCGGTCACGACCACCGTGAAGGCCTGGAGCGACCCCGCCGCCTGGACCGGCGTGACGCACATGGGCAACCCGATGGAGCTGCCGGCCTCGCTCGTGGGCGCGATGATCGCCGGCGAGTTCCTGGTCCACGGCTGGGACCTGGCCCGCGCCGCCGGCCGGGACGTGTCCGTGGACGACGATGTCGCCGAACTCCTGCTCATCGAGCTGGCCACAATGGCCGAGCAGGGCCGTCAGATGGGCATGTACGGCCCGGAGGTGGCTGTGCCGGCCGACGCGCCCGCCCTGCACCGGCTCCTCGGTCTCACCGGCCGTGATCCACAGCGACGAACTCTCTGATCGCGGCGAAGCCCTCGCGCATCGCGTCGGCCAGCGGCACCGGCCGGTCGGCCTCGATCCAGCGGTGGAACACGACCCGGCCGGTGGCGATGGCGATCTCGGCCACCAGCGCCGCCTCGACGACGCCGCGTTCGCGCAGCGCGTCGGCCAGCGCCCCGGTCCACGCCGCGAACTTGGCCAGCTCACGTTCGCGCAGCTCGGTGCTCTGCTCGATGATCCGCTCACGCCGGAGCAGCCGGTCCCGGCGGGCGTGCGCGGAGTCGGACAGGGCGGCGAAGCCCGTCAGCACCGCCTCCATGGGCGACGCCTCCGGCGGCGCGGCGCGGACGGCGTCGGCGATGGTCTCGGCCAGCCGGGTCTCGTCGCCGAACAGGACCTCCTTCTTGTCGGCGAAGTGCCGGAAGAAGGTCCGCTCGGTGAGGCCGGCATGCGCGGCCACCTCGGCGGTGGTGACCTCGGCGAAGCCCCGCTCGCCGTAGAGCTCCAGCGCCGCGTCCTGAAGCCGGCGACGCCCGTCCGGCTGCCAACGCGCCATGGATCACACCCTACCTGTGATGACAGGGACTGACATCACGACCTACTCTGATGACAGTCACCGACATCAGGGAGGTCGTCATGATCAGGCCGGACGTGCAGGCGTTGCTCGACCAGATCCCGCCGGAGAGCGGGCCGCCCGAGGCCGAGGCCATCCGCGAGTCCATGCGCATGCTGGCCACTGTGGTCGACCTGCCGGAGCCGCCGCTGGCCACGGCCCGCATGCTCGAGACGGCCCCGCTGCCGTCGCTGCTGCTCGACCGCCGCGAACACCGCGACCCCGGCCCGGTGCTGGTGTGGTTCCACGGCGGCGGCTTCGTCTTCGGCGGCATCGACACACACCGGGCGTTGGCGGCCGACATGGCCCAGCGGCTGGACCTGCCGGTCGTGCTCGTCGACTACCGGCTCGCCCCCGAGGCGCCCTACCCGGCGGCGGTCGACGACGCCGAGACCATCGCCCGCTGGATCGCCTCGAACCCGGCCGAGCTCGGTCGCGAGGTCACCGGCCTGGTGCTCGGCGGCGACAGCGCCGGCGGCACCATGACCATCGTCACCGCGATGGCGCTGCGGGACCGGCCGGCGGACGTGCCGGTGGTGGCGCAGCTGCTGATGTGGCCGGCGACGGACCTGATCGGCAAGTACCCGTCGCAGCGCGAGTTCGCCAGCGGCTACCTGCTCACCGAGGAGAGCCGCGTCTTCTACCAGGACGCCTACCGGCCCGTGGTCACGGACGTCCGGGCGTCGCCGCTGCAGGGCGACCTCGCCGGACTGCCGCCCGCGGTCGTGCTCACCGCCGGCCTCGATCCGCTGCGCGACGAGGGCCGGGCCTACGCCGCCGGGCTGATCACCGCGGGCGTGCCGACGTCGTTCTTCGAGGCGGTCGGCAACATCCACGCGTTCGGCCTGCTGCGCAAGGCGATCCCCTCGTCCGTGCCGGACCTCGCCCAGGCGCTGGCCGCGCTGCGGGCGTTGGTCGGCGAGCCGGTCTGAGAGACGCTGGCCACATCGCCGCCGTGTGCGGAAATTCGTTCACCGACCCTGCGGTTGTGCTGCTTGAACGAGGGAGGCGGCGATGGCGGCGATCTGGGTTGAAGAGCACGAGCCGTTCGTCTTCCCGTGGCGCGCGGTCCTGCACTGGGCAGTGGTCGGGGCTGCCCTGGGCTGGGTCGCGTGGCGGGTTCCGGACATGGTTTCCCAGCTCATCGCGACGGGTGTGCACCTGGACCGGGTGGAGTGGGGTTGGCTGCTGGTGGCCGTGCTCAGCGGCGCCGGCGCGCTCGCGGTCTACGGCGAACTGCACCGGCAGCTGTTGGCCGTGGGCGGTGCCGAGCTGCCGGCCGGCACCGTCCAGGGCATCAACTACGCGCAGAACGCCGTGTCGACGACCGTGCCGGTGGTCGGCGGGGCGGGGTCGCTGGGCTACGGCATCACGCAGCTGCGCAAGCGGGGCGTGACCGGACCGGTGGCCGCATGGTCGGTCCTGATGGCCGGCCTGATCACCACCGTCACGTTGATCGTCATCGGCGCTTTGGCACTGACCATCGCCGGGGAGCTGCCGGCGCTCGTGGCCGTGCCGATCGCCCTGGTCGTCGGCTTCGGGACGATCGGCGCGTGGCAGCTGCTCAGCCATCCTTCGGTGCTGCGAGCCGCGGTTCGCCTTGTGCCTCGTCGTTGGGCTTCGCGCGCCGAGTCGGCGGCTTTGGCGTTGTCGGACAACGTCGCTTCGTTGCGGCCCAGTGGACGGCGTTGGCTGGTGTTGGTCGGTATGGCGCTGCTCAGCTGGGCGCTCGACTTCGTCACGCTGGTGGCCAGCGTGCTCAGCGTCGACGTCGAGGTGCCGTGGGCGGCGCTGGTCGCCGGTTTCCTGATCGTGCAGGGCAGCATCGCCCTCCAGATCCTCCCCGGCGGCGCCGGCCTCGCCGAGACCGGCCTGCTGGGCGTGCTGCTCAGCGCCGGCATCGCCGCCGCGCCGGCCGGCGTGATCGTCCTGTTCTACCGGGCCATCACGTGGCTCGGGCTGGCCGTCATGGGCTGGGCCGTCTACGCGATCATGCCGCGCCTTGACCGCCGTCGTGAGCCCGAGTTGGCGTTCTAGCGGCGGGTTTGGGCCAGTGCCGCGATTCGGGCCTGCGTGTCCGGGTCGTTCAGCAGCTCCCCGAACACCACCGACTCGCGCTTGAGCTGATCGTGCGGGTCGATCGTGCTGTGCAGCAACGCCTTCGTCTCCCGGAGCGCCCGGGCCGGCGTGGCCAGCAAGGCGTTCGCACGGTCCTTGACGCGGGCGTGCAGGGCTTGGGCGTCGTCGAGAACTTCGTTGACCAGCCCGAATTCCTGGGCCTTGGTCGCCGTGATCCGCTCGCCGAACAGCAGCAGCTCCGCCGCCCGGTGCCGGCCAACGCGTTGCGTCAGCACCAGGCTGCTGCCGAACTCCGGCACCACGCCGAGGTTGACGAACGGGAACTGGAGGTAGCTGTTCTGCGTGGCGTAGACCAGATCGCAGTGCAGCAGCACAGTGGCGCCGATGCCCACCGCCGGGCCGTCCACGGCCGCCACCAGCACCGCCTTGGTGTCGAGGACCGCTTGCTGGAACTGGTGAACGGCGTCGTCGGCCTGGAACTCCCCAATGAAGTCGCCGAGATCGTTGCCGGCGCTGAACGTGCCGCCCGCGCCGGTCAGCACCACGACCCTGGCGTCCCCGGCCTCGCGCAGCACCGTCGCCAGCTCGCGGTACATCGCCGTGGTCAGCGCGTTGCGCTTGGCCGGCCGGTTGATCGTGACGGTCAGCGCCGCCCCGTCCGCCGCCGTGGTGATCTCGTCCATGGCGCTACCGTAGCATCAAAGTTCCATTTCGAAACCCAGCAGCCGTTGTTGCCCGTCGGCGTAGGATTTGGCAGTGCGTGTCTCAACGGTGAAGAGGTGGGGCAGCATGTTCTCGGAGCGGGTCGTCGAGCGGTATCGGTTCACCTGCGCCCGGTGCGGCGAGCACTCGGACGACGTCTATCAGGCCACGCATGTCACCGACGCCTTCGGGGACATGTTTTCCTATTACAGCCACGGGGGCTACCCGTGCGAGGCCCCGGCCGCCGAGGAGACGATGTGTCCCGGCTGCCACTGCGGTCCGGTCCACGTGGGACTGCTGTCCCGGGTGGCCCTCGCTACCTAGCCGCACGTCACCAGGTCAGGCGGGCATCGCGGATCGGCGTTGCCGTCGGCGCGGATGTACCGACGGTTTCGCCCGCCGCCTACACCCCCGCGCCGTCTGCGCGGTCGCGTCACCCTGCTCACCGACGCCCTCGAGGCCGCCCAGATCGTCGCCACCTCGGACGTCCTTCGCGGCGCTCTACGAACAGCTCTAGTCGTTGTCCCCCAACGTCAAGCCCTCCCCAAGCCGCGGAACCTCGCCCCCGCCACTCCCGTTGCACCAGCACAGCCAACCGCGGGGGGCGCACCATGATCGGCGAGCGACTCAATAACGGTCTCACCGTTATCACCGCGGGCGACGGACCGCACCTGGTCACCCTTCCCGGTCTGGGTGCTGGAGCCGATCTCGCCACGAAGGTCCCGCCGTTCACCGCCTTCTCCGCCACGACGCTGGCCAGCGGCCTCCACCGCCGGATTCACCACATCCAGCGCCCGGTGAATCCGCTTGTAGGCATCACCCTCCCCGACCTCGCGGCCTGGCACGCCGAAGCCCTCCGCACCCGCTTCGAAGGCCCGGTCGACGTAATGGGCACCTCCGGCGGAGGCGCAACCGCATTGCAGATCGCCCTGGACCACCCGGACACGATCCGGCGACTCGTCCTCTGCATGATCGCCGGCCGCCCGGGCGAGGAAGGCAGGCGACGACTCGTCCGCCTCATGGACGGGGAACGTCGAGGCCACAACAACCCTTGGGCGGCAAGCGGTCTGGTCACGCGAGGACCGCAAAGGCTGCTCATCGCGGCGATGTACGCCGCCACTGCGGTCACCGGCAAGAAGCGCGCACCGGGAGAGTTCGCGCTCGTCGAGGCGATCAAGAACTGGGACGTCACGAACCGTCTGCACGAGCTTCGGGCGCCGACGCTGCTCATCGCGGGCGGCCGGGACACGCTGATCCCGGCCGACAACGCAAGGGCCACCGCGGCAGCGATCCCGAACTGCCGGCTGCTGATGATCGGGGGCGGCGATCACCTGACGACGATGTTCGACCGCAGGGCCGCCCCGGCGATCAGGGAGTTCCTGGCCTAGCGGTGATGGGCCAGCACCTCGTGGGCGTCCACCGCGTGCGAAGCCGGCTCGGTGTGCACGACAGCGGCGGCCAGCCGGGGAACGGCGTGCACCAAGCGGTGCTCGACGTCATGGGCGATGCGATGGGCCTGCTCGACGGTCAACGCGGCATCGACGGTGACGGCGAGCTCGGCGCGCAGGCTGTGCCCGATCCACCGCATGCGAACCTGGCCGGCGGCAAGGACGTCGGGCACGGCCAACGCGGTCTGCTCGGCGAGATCGATGGTCGCGGGGTCGACGGCGTCCATGAGACGGCGGAAGACCTCGCGGGCGGCGTCGCGGAGCACGAACACGATCGCCACCGTGATGCCCAAGCCGATAAGTGGGTCGGCCAAAGGGAAACCGAGTGCCACACCGCCGGCCCCGAGCACCACGGCCAGCGAGGTGAAGCCGTCGGTCCGGGCATGCAGGCCATCGGCGACCAGGGCGGCGGAGCCGATGCGGCGGCCGACGACGATGCGGTAGCGGGCCACGATCTCGTTGCCCAGGAAGCCGATGACCCCGGCGGCCGCCACCACCCAGAGATGACTGACGGGCTGCGGGTGGACGAGACGGTCGACGGCCTGCCAGCCGGCGACGACGGCCGAGCCGGCGATGATCAGCACGACGATCACGCCGGCCAGGTCCTCGGCGCGGCCCAGGCCATAGGTGTAGCGACGGGTGGCGGTGCGGCGGCCGAGCAGGAAGGCGACGCCAAGCGGCAGGGCGGTCAGGGCGTCGGCGAAGTTGTGGATGGTGTCGCCCAGCAGTGCGACCGAGCCGCTGATCAGCACGACTACGAGCTGCGCGACCGCGGTGACGAACAGCGCGGCGAACGACCAGGCCAAGGTGCGCAGGCCCAGCCGGCTCGTCTCCAGCGCGGCGTCCACGCGGTCGGAGCTGTCATGGCTGTGCGGCTTGATCACGTGCCGGAGCCGCGCCCACCGCGAAGGCCGGTGGCCGTGCCCATGTCCGTGCTGTGTCACGTTGGCAGAATGCGCTGATCAGGAGCAATATGCAAGCATGTGCGCGCACAAGAACATGGCAGGTGCCAGTGGTTCGCACCAGCAAGTCGACGGCGAACGCCTCGGCATCGCGGCCGATGTGCTGCGCCACCTCGCCGATCCCACCCGGCTGCACCTGCTGAGCCTGCTCGGCGACGGCGAACAGGACGTCACGACCCTGACCGAGCAGGTCGCCGCATCACGCTCGTCGGTGTCCCAGCACCTGGGCCGCCTCCGCCTGGCCGGCCTCGTGCAGGCGCACCGGGACGGCCGCCGCATGCTCTACCGCATCACCAGCGACCACCTGTCGGCGCTGGTCGACGAGGCACTGGGCTTTGCCGACCACGCGGTGCGCGGAATCCCCCACCACCCCGTCTAAAGGTCGACGCGGGTGCCCATGATGACGGTCCGCTCCACCGGCAGCCGGAAATACACCGCCGGGCTGGCGGCATTGTGGGCGAGGCCGACGAACAGCATCTTCTGCCACCGTGGCAGGCCCTTTTCCCGCGGTCCGGCTTCGATGCTCACGCGGGACAGATAGTAGAAGGCCGATTCCGGGTCGACCTCCAACTCGGAGGTGAGCATGAACGCGTCCCGCAGCGCCGACGGGATGTCCTGGTCGTCCTGGAAACCGAACCGGACCGTGAGATGCACGATTCCGTCGTCGTTGCGGTGCAGGGAATCGACGTTCAGGCGCTCATTGCGCGGCACATGGGGCACGTTCTCCGGAATCACGGTGACGATGACCACGTGCTCGTGCACGACACCGTTGAACTCGAAGTTGGCCCGCAGCGCCAGCGGCACGGTCTCCTTGGACGGATGCGGAAAAACCGCCGTCCCGGGCACGCGGACGGTGCCGGCGGCACGGATCTCGTCGACGAACTCGGCCATGGAACCCTCGATCTCGGCCCGCCGCGTGGTGACCACGCGGCGACCGCGCTGCCAGGTCAGCATCACCGTGACCACCAGGACGCCCAGCAGCAGCGGCAGCCAGCCACCGTGCACGACCTTGGTCAGGTTGGCGGCGAAAAAAGTCAGCTCGACGCCGCCGAAGACCACGGCCATCAACACCAGCCGCCACCACGGCCACTGCCACACAGCGCCGGCCAGGATCAGGAACAGCGCGG